>JAQGIA010000020.1 GCA_028291445.1 Belnapia sp. | reverse complement strand
CCAGCAGCGGCGTCTCGCGCGGGACATAGACGATATCGGCGACCAACGCCGCGGCCGGCAGCGCGGCGAGGTCGAGTTCCAGCGGCGGCTGCCCGGCCATGCCGAGCGAGGTGGTGTTCACCAGCAGCGCCGCCGCCGCCAGGGGTGGCCGGTCGGCGACCGCGATCGGCCCGCCGAGCTGGCGCGCCAGCGCTTCCGCCCGCGCCGGGGTGCGGTTGACCAGGGTGATACCCGGGCAGCCCGCGTCCAGCAGCGCCGCGGCGATGGCGCGGGCCGAACCGCCGGCGCCGAGGATCACGGCCGGGCCATCCTCCGGCCGCCAGCCCGGCGCGCGATCCGCGCAATTCGCCAGGAAGCCCCAGCCATCGGTATTCGAGCCCTCGATCAGCCCGTCGCGGAACACCAGGGTATTCACCGCCCCGGCGCGATGCGCGGTCGGGTCCACCCGGTCGCAGGCGGCGAAGGCGGCTTCCTTGTGCGGGATGGTCACGTTGGCGCCGCGGAAGCCGAGATCGGCCAGCGACCGCACCGCGGCGGCGAAGCGCTCCGGCCGCACCGGCAGGGGCAGATAGGCGCCGTCGATGCCGTGCCGGCGCAGCCATAGCCCGTGCAGCCGGGGCGAACGGGAATGGCCGACCGGCCAGCCGAGGATGCCGGCGAGGCGGGCGTGACCGGAAAGGGTGATCATATCGGCAGGGAAGCCGGGGCCAACGACGCGGTCAATGGGTTGGTGCCTGAGAGGGGCGTCGCCCCTCGAACTCTCTCCCCACCAATGGTTCTACATCGTGGGTCCCAAGGATCCTTCGACCCTTGGTAGGGTGGCCCGAAGCGGCAACGCCCCTGCATTCTTTAGTCTGGCCGCTACTCCGCCGGCGCTGCCGCCAGCGGCCGTGCCGGGGCCGCCCAAAGCTCCGGCCGCAACTCCTCCCGCCGGTTGGGAAACAGCAGCGCGCAGGCGAAGGTCACCGCGCCGAAGCCGGCCAGCACCAGCATCGGCGCCGCCAGGCTGCCGGTCGCCTCGTGCAGGAAGCCGACCAGCGGGGAGGCGGCGGCGGCGCCGAGGAAGCCGATGGTGAAGCGGATGGAATAGAGCTTCACCCGCAGCGCGGGCGCCACGTAGCGCGCCGTCATGGTTTCGTTCACCGTCACCTGGCCGAAGATGGAAGCCGCCATCAGCGCCGCCAGCGGCAGCACCAGCCAGCCCTGCACCACGGACAGCGCCAGCAGGCAGGGCACCTGCACCAGCGCCAGCGGCAGGAACACCGACTTCAGCGTATGCCGGTCGATCATCCGGCCGACGGTGAACTGCGTCAGCCCGCCGCAGAGGGTGGCGAGGAAGGCCAGCATGCCCACCACCGGCAGCAGGTCCGGCGAGGCGGTCAGCCGTTCCTGCATCAGCTTCGGGATCAGCAGGGTGAAGGCGTTGAAGACCAGGCCGGACACGGCGGCGATGGTCAGCAGCACCGCCACCGCCCGGCGCACCACGGCGGGCGGGATGGTCGGGAAGGGCTTCGCCCCGGCCGCGGCCTTGGCGGCATCGAAGGTCGGCTCGCGCAGCCAGAACAGCCCGGCCAGGACGCAGAGGGCGCCCGGCAGCACGAAGGCCCAATGCCAGCCGAGCCGCGCCGCGACCAGCGCCGTCACCACCGGGGCCAGCGCCACGCCCATGTTGCCGAAGGCGCCGTTGATCCCGACCGCCCGCCCGACCTTGCCGTCCGGCGAGGCGGAGGCGGCCTCCACCAGCATGGCGGTGCCGACCGGATGGTAGATCGCGGCGAAGCACCCCATCAGCGCCAGCGCCAGGCCGAGGGCCAGCGGCGTTTCCGCCAGGCCGGCGACCATCATCGCCCCGCCGGTGCCGAGGAAGAAACCGGCCATCATAGCGCGGCGGCCGAATCGTGCCGCCAGCCAGCCCATCGGCAGCGAGCCGAGGCCATAAAGCACGAACATCCCGGTGCCGAGCGCCAGGATCGGCCCATACTCGCGCCCGAAGGCTTCCGGCGCCTGCGTGACCATGCCGAGCACGGCGGTCGCCAGCACCAGCAGGCTGTAATGGGTGAAGACATGGGCGATGTTGACGAAGGCGATCTGCCGCGCGGCGGGGTCGTGCATGGCGGTTTTCCTATCGGTGACCTTTGGCCGCAGGTTATCCTGGCCGGATGACGATGGCTGGCCAAACCCTGTCGCCAGAGGGCCATATCATGGGCCGTATCCCAGTGGGCCATATCAACGGCGCCCCGCTGCGCAACATCCCGGCCGATGCGGTCGACCGCCCCCTGGCCGGCTTCACCCGCGACTACGTGGATGGCGAGAGCGTCCCCCGCCACGCTCATACCCGGGCTCAGTTGCTGTACGCGACGCGCGGGGTGATGCGGATCGCCACCGATGCCGCCGGGTTCATCGTCCCGCCCGGCCGGGCGCTGTGGATGCCCGCTGCGATGCCGCATGTCACCGCCATGCAGGGGCCGGTCGCCATGCGGGCACTGTTCCTGCGCGCCGATGCCGCCGCCGCCGGCCCGGCCTCGGTCACCGTGCTGGCGGTATCCTCCCTGCTGCGCGAGCTGGTGCTGGCCGCCTGTTCCGAACCGCTGGAATGGGACGAGGCCGGGCGCGGCGGCCATCTGGCGGCGCTGATCCTGGACGAGATCGCCCGGGCGCCTGCCCTGCCGCTCGGCGTGCCGGCGGTGCGGGACGCCAGGCTGCAACGCCTGGCGGCGGCGCTGCGGGCGGAGCCGGCGCGCGATCTGAGCCTCGAGGACTGGGCAATGCATTGCGGCGCCAGCCCGCGCACCCTGACCCGGCTGTTCCGCGCCGAGACCGGGATGAGCTTCGGCCGCTGGCGCCAGATGCTGCGGCTGGCCGAGGCGGCGGCGCTGCTGTCGTGCGGGGTGCCGCCGGCACGGGCGGCGGCGGCGGTGGGCTATGCCAGCGCCGCGGCCTTCGGCGCCGCTTTTCGCGCGGCCTTCGGTACTACCCCTGGTGGCAATGACCCCGCTGGCCATGGCCCAAGAAGAGCTTGAGTCAATTTCGCGTGCGGTATACGAATATATGGGGATGTGGCGGCAGGAAGATCGCAATGCAGTCTGAGATGGTCGGGCACGCAATTCTTGGAGCAGTCACGCTGACCACCTTGGTCTGGCTCGGCCTGGTGCCTGCTGCGGGACTCCTTTATGTTTTCCAATGGTTGCTGGCCTGGGCGGCGCTCTCGACCCTGCTGGTCGGCAGTGCCGGCGCCTGGGTGGCGCTCGGCCGGTTCCGCCGCCTGCCGGTATCGCTGGCCCGGCCCCGGTAGCGACCTGCCTCAGTAACCGGATAGCCGCATCGGCGCCTTGCTGGGAAATTCCCGGAAAACCCGGTCCCAGGACGTGACATGCGCATCCGCCGCATCATTCCAGGGCGCGGTGCGGCGCAAGTAACGATTGTGGATCAGCGGCTCGGCCCAGGGCGCCTCCTGGCGGTCCTCCGGCTGCAACACCACCAGCGCGAATTCCGATGCGCCATGGATGCCGGCCAGCAGATCCCGCACCGCCGGCATCGCCGCCCGTATCTCGCCGGGGCTGGTGGCCAGCTCCGCCTTGTAGAAATAGGCGGTGCGGTGCCCGGCCGGCCGGCTGCGAAGGAATTTCTCGACCAGATAATGCGTCTTCTCGCGGTAGTCGGCGAAATGGGCGGCGAATTCCGGGTCGTTCAGGTAGTCCGGCCGGTCGAAGGGCGAGTGGAATTTGTAGTCGTGCGCGTGGTCGTTCAGCAGCGCGCCGTCGCCATGGACCGAGATATTGGCATCCTCCAGGATGCCGGCGAAGCGATGCGTCAGCAGCCGCTGCAGCGCGTCGAGGCTGGTGATGTTCCAGTTGAAGAAGTTGGAACTGTCATGCCCCAGGATCCGGCGGATCTGGAAGCCGCCCTCGCAGTCGCAGCCCAGCGATATGTATTCGTCGAACCCATCTGCCATCCGCAGGACCCTCCATCCGAAGTGGTATCACAGGAGGCCCCGGCGTCCATGCCCCCGGCGTCCATGCCCCCCCGCGTCCATACTCGTCAGGGACCGGGTGCGGCCCGCAATGGCAGCAGGCAGGCCAGCGCCACCGCGGCCAGCGCCCCTGCCAGGCCGAGCACCGCCAGTGCCGGCAGGCCGGCGACGAGCGGCGCCGTCACCGCTGGCGCCGCCGCCTGGGCCAGCAGGATCGGCATGGCCAGCCGGCCCATCAGCACCGGGTAGCCGCGCGCGCCGAACAGCGCCAAGGGCACTGCGCCACGGCTGATGGTCATGATCCCGTTGCTGGCACCGTAGAGCATCACGAAGGGCACCGCCGCCGCCGGTCCCGCCAGCACCAGCAGCAGCGCCCCGGCCGGCAGCAGCACCCCGCCCAGCCGGGCGACGCGCAGCGGATGCGCCGCCTTGCCCAGGGTGAACTCCAGCAGCCGGCCGCCGACCTGGGACGGCCCCTGCAAGGCCGCCGCCGCCACCGCCGCGCCCACCGAGAGCCCAAGGCCGCCCAGCAGCGCGATCAGATGCACCGACAGCGTCGCGCTGATGATGGCGCGCAGGGTGAAGAACACCGCCAGCAGCCGGAAGCTGCGGCGCACCCAATCGGCCGGCAGCGGCACCTCGGCGGGGGCCGCCGCGGCCGGGTCCGTCGCCTCGGCCGGCCGGGCTGCGCGCGGCACCAGCAGGTACAGCGGCAGCACCAGCAGCAGGTTCACCCCGGCATAGGCGAGGCAGGTGCCGCGCCAGCCGATCATCGGCAGCAGCATCGCCGTCAGCGGCCAGCCGACCGTGCTGGCGAAGCCCGCCACCAGCGTCACCAGCGTGATCGACCGCCGCGCCGCCCGCCCGTACAGCACCCCGAGCGTGGCGAAGGCTGCCTCGTAAAGCCCGAGCGCCATGCCGAGCCCCAGCACCACCCAGCCGGCGAACCACCCCGCCAGCCCCGGCAGCAGCCCGAGCAGCGCCAGGCCGGTGGCGATGCATCCGGAGGAGGCGAGCAGCACCGGCCGGCCTCCCCATTGCTCGATCAGCCGCCCGGTGCGCGGCGCGGCCAGCCCGGCGATCAGCAGGGCGAGGGAGAAGGCGCCATAGATCAGCGCCGGATCGGCCCGGAGATCCGCCACCACCACCGGCGCGACCAAGGCCGGCAGGTAGTAGGTGGTGGCCCAGGCCAGGGTCTGCGCCACGCCCAGGCGCAGCGCCACGCCGCGCTGATCGGCGGCGGGGGTCATTCGGCGGAACCCAGGGCAACGAAAGGTGGAGGCGGCATCCGCCGAGCCTCGCCCGCCCCCGGTGCCCTGCCAAGCGGATACCGCCCGGATTGGTCCGCGTGGCGAAGGACTACGGCAGCAACCGCCGCAGCTTCTCGCCCTGGCGCCGGCTCCAGCCCAGCAGCCGGGCCTCCAGCGCCTCAACCTGGGTCACCTGCTTCGGCCAGCGCGCCTCCAGCTTCGCCATGCCGCGCCGGGCCCAGCCATACTGGTCGCGCAGCACGAAAAGCCCGAGCGCCAAAAACAGCACGCCCTGCAGGATCGGCAGCACCAACCCCAGCAGGCCCAGCACCAGCAACGCGAAGCCGGCGAATTTACGCTGCCAGGACGGCATCAGGCCGCCGCCATCGGCGGCAATGCCAGACGCTCGGCGCTGGCCACGAACAGGTATTCGACATTGGTCAGCCGCCCCACGGTGCCGACCTTCACGCCCTGCGGATTGTGGATGCCGATCTTCGCGCCGACGTAGCGGCCATAGGGGATCTCAATCACCTGCACATGCCCGCGGCCGGCGAGCATCGCCTCCAGCGCGGCACGGCCGAGATAGCCCTCGTCGTTGAACGATACCACCAGGGTCGGGCAGCGCAGCGCGGCGATGGTGCGCGCCAGCGCCGGGCCGATGCCGGGACGGCTGTTGAAAGCCGAAAGCCGGGTGCGGCAATCCGTGCGTTTGTTGGCGATGCCATAGACCTCCGGCCGATCCCAGCGCACCAGCGTCTCCCATACGTGGTAGTTCCGCAGGTAGGAATGCTGGTTGTAGGGCGGGTCGAGATACGCCACGTCGCAATCGAGCGTCGCGGCCACCGTCTCGGCCTCGCCGCAGAAGGCCGCGCAGGCGCCGGCGGCGGGGCGCGGCAGCAGCGCCGGCAGCCGCAGGGTCAGCGGATTCTTTGCCCGCGCGGCCCATTGCTTCATATAGGCCATCTGCAATCCGGCGGTGCTGTCCACCCGGTCGGCGGCTTCCAGCAGGGAGGTCAGCAGGATCGCCTCGAGCTCGGGCTCGGCTCCCAGCCCGGCGATGGCATCGCGGATGGCCTCGACCTTGGCGCCGTTCTCGGGCGTCAGGTAGCGGGCGGCGACGCAATAGGTTTCGGTGAACCAGCCGGCCCGCGGCGGCACCGCCTGCAACTCGGCCAGGATGCGCCGTGCCGGCTCGGCCCAGCGCTCCGCATCGGCCTGGACGTAGCAGGTGGCCAGCGTATGGGCGAAGGCGTTGTGGTCGTTCGACAGCACCCGGTAGCCGGCGCCCTTCAGCGCATGGCCGACCCGGGCGGTGCCGGAGAACAGATCCGCCACCGTGGCGCCCGGCGCGGCGACGCTGGCCACGGCGGACAGGATATGGGTCAGCAGGGCGCGCTTGCTGCCGATGTACTTGATCATCGGCGACGCCCCGGCACGCTAGATATGCAGGGCCCGGCCACCGACTCCCAGCGCCGCTTCCTTCACCGCCTCGTTCAGGGTCGGGTGGGCATGGCAGGTCCGCGCCACATCCTCGGCGCTGGCGCCGAATTCGATGGCGAGCACGATTTCGGCGATC
>JAQGIA010000687.1 GCA_028291445.1 Belnapia sp. | reverse complement strand
GAGAAGTCGAGCTGGGTCAGCGGCACGTAGACCTCGTCGACCACCTCGCCCTGGAAGCGGGACTTGAAGCCGGCCACCGCGTCGCGCCCGGCCTGGTAGTTCGGCACCATGACGAAGACGCGCTTGTGCCCGGCATCCTGCGCCGCCTGGCCCATCACCGAATGGACCTGGTCGTTGTTGTAGCTGGTCGTGAAGAAATTCGGGTTGCAGCCGCGCCCGGCGAAGGTCGAGGGGCCGGCATTGGTCGAGATGAGGAAGGTCCCGGATTCGGTGACCGGCCGCATGATCGCCGCGAGGATATTCGAGAAGACCACGCCGACCACGAAATCCACCTTGTCGCGTTCCAGCGCGGCGCGGACCTTGGTGACGGCGACTTCCGGCCGCAGCTCGTCGTCGATCAACAGCACCTCGGTGGGCAGCCCGCCGAGCTTGCCGTCCAGATGCTTGATGCCTTGCAGGAAGCCGTCGCGGAGCTGGGTGCCGAGCGCTGCCTGCGGTCCGGTCTGCACCGCGACCAGGCCGATCTTCACGCCGGGCGCCGGCCGCGTGCCTTGTGCCCGCCCGGCCATCGCCGGCAGGGCCAAGGCTCCCGCCGCGCCGAGTGCGCCCCGCCGCGATATCCCACCCATGGCCGTCATCCGCTGCACTCCCCGCCCCGTCGCTGCCGTTCTAGGCCGCAACCCCACCGTCGCGCCACCCGCCCTGTCGCATCCCGTAAGGGTGCGATCCCGATCCGGATATTTAAAAGAATCACAGTCACTGCAATGAACAATTACCCAGGAGCGCTGTTGTACTGACAGGCCGGGCCAATATTCGTGCGGGAATGCTAATGAATGCCAGTAGAAAACGACCCGACCGCAAAAGTTATTACTGATCGGTTACCGTTGGTCGTTGAAACCGCCCAGCTCCACAAGAGTGCGGTCGAGTCCGGCCGGGTGCGGGTCAGCATCCGGACCGAAACCGACCAGCGCACCATCGGCTCCGAGCTGCGCTCGGAAGCGGTTACCGTCGAGCGCGTCGCCATCGGCCGTGAATTGGCCCCGGGCGAGGCGCTGCCGGTTCCGCGCGAGGAACGGGACGGCGCCCTGTTCATCGTGCCGGTCATCGAGGAAGTCCTTGTTGTCGAGAAGCGGCTGGTGCTGCGGGAGGAGTTGCATCTCCACCGCACCGCCAGCCTGGAGCGGGTCGAACACCCCGTGACGCTCCGTCGCCAGGAGGCGTCGGTCGAGCGCCTGCCAGCCAGACTGGACGGCGACATCGCCCAAGACAGCAAGCCATCAACCCAGGAGGTCACCCCATGAGCACCCAGACCATCACCGCGGTATTCGATAGCGTTGCCGAGGCCGATGCCGCCTCGCGCCAGCTCGCCATGCAGATCGGTGGCGTCCGCGCCGGGATCTTCACCTCGGCGGCCGACAGCGCGGAACTCGGCCGGCTTGGCGTCAGCGGCCCTGACCGGAACGTGCTGGACGAAGCCATCCGCCGGGGCAGCGTCGTGCTGTCGGCCACCGTGCCGGCCGCCCAGTTCGAAGCCGCCGCCGATGTGATCGAGCAGGCCGGGGCCGTCGATCTCGATGCGCGGGAGGCCGAATGGCGCGGCAGCGGCTGGAGCGATGCCGGTGCGAGCAATGCCGGTGCGAGCGATGCCGGTGCGACCGATGTGGCCACCGACACGGGGATGACGGTGCCCGGGGTGACGGCGGTGCCCGTGACGACCAGCGGTGCGACGGTGCCCGGGACGACCAGCGGTGCGACGGCGACCGGCATGACGGACACGGGGACGGCGACCACCGGTCACGTTTCCGCCGGCACCGGTTCGTCCACGGCTGCCGGAACGGCCACCGCGGTCGCCACCGGCCGCGACGAGGTCATCCCGGTCGTCGAGGAGACGCTCCGCGTCGGCAAGCGCGAGACCGCGCATGGCCGCGTCCGGGTGCGGTCCTATGTCGTCGAGACCCCGGTGGAGGAGCAGGTCACGCTGCACCATGAGCGGGTCCAGGTCGATCGCCGCCCGGTCGATCGCCCGGTCGATGCCGCCACCGCGTTCCAGGACCGGACCATCGAAGCGACCGAGACCGCCGAGGAAGCGGTCATCGCCAAGGAGGCCCGGGTGCGCGAGGAGGTGGTGATCCACAAAACCGCGGACGACGAGGTCCGCACCGTCAGCGACACCGTCCGGCGTACCGAGGTCGAGGTGGCAGACGATCGCATTCCGGCCGGTTCGGCGGCCATTCCGCCGGTCAAGACGACGCCCGACCGGAATCCCTGAACCAAACCGGCGAAGTGCTGTCCGGCCCGGGCCTCAGCCTGGGCCGGGCAGCACCGCCATGCGGGCGGCGCGGGCGACCAGCGGGCTGGCGGGATCGCTGAGCGGCGCCAGCACGGTGAAATGATTGGCGCCGGGCAGGCTCTCCCAGCTGCCGCCCCAATGCGCCGCGAAGTCGCGCGTCTGGCGGATGAACTCGCCGCTTTCCGCCCCGCCCACCACCGCATGCAGCAGCCCGCCGGCCGGGGCGGGCAGCAGGGCAGGGGACTGCGCCCGCGCCGAGGCCGCATCCAGCCCCAGCCCATCGGCGATGGTGGTGCCGAGCAGCGGCCAAAGCTCGAACACCCCCGAAATCGGCAGCCCCGCCGGCACCAGCCCGGCCGGCAGGCCGAGCGCCGGCCAGTCGGTCGCCATCAGCATGGCGGCGGCATGGCCGCCGGCGGAATGGCCCATGGCCAGCAGCCGCCGGCCGCACCGGCGGTGCAGGAAGCCGGCCGCCGCGCGCAGCTGGTCGGTGATGCGGGCCAGCGGCACCGCCGGGCACAGATCATAGGAGGGCACCGCCACCGCGATGCCATGCGCCAGCAGCCCGCGGGCGCCGTGGCTGAGGAAGCGCCGGTCCAGCGCCCGCCAATAGCCGCCGTGGATGAGCAGGGCGGTCGGCCAATCCTCGCCCGGACCCGGCCGGAACAGGTCGAGCCGCTCCCGCTCGCCGGGCCCATAGGCAAGGTCGAGCGTGGCCTCGGCCCAGCCGGCGCGGAAGGCGGCGGCGTCACGCGCCCAGCCCTCGATGATGGCCGGGTGTTCCGGCACCATGGCCCGGTTGTCGTATTGCGCCTGCAAATCGAGAGGGGGATCGAAGGGGGCTGGCATCGCCGCATTGCACGCGAGCGCCGGCCTGGCGGCAATAGGGGCGCCGAATTATTTGGCCTGCCCGGCCGGTTGCGGCGATGCTGGGCCATGCTGATCTATCTTGCCGGGCCCGAGCTGTTCCTCGCCGATGCCGCCCGCATCGCCGATGCCAAGCGGGCGATCTGCGCCGCACATGGCTGCACCGGCGTCTTCCCGACCGACCAACCGCCGCGGCTGCCCGATCCCGGCGCGCCGGAATGGTACCGGCTGTATCTGGCGAACGAGGCGCATATCCGCGGCTGCGATGCGCTGATCGCCAACCTCACCCCCTTCCGCGGCCCCTCCGCCGATCCGGGAACGGTCTATGAGCTGGGCTTCATGCGGGCGCTGGGCCGGCCGGTGCATGGCTTCATGAATACCGCGGCCCGCTTCGGCAGCCGCACCCTGGCGGCGCTGGGGCGGCAGGCGCGGCGCCGCGCCGACGGCGCCTGGGAGGATGCCGAGGGCATGGCGGTCGAGGATTTCGTCCTGCACGACAACCTGATGATCGAGGGCGGCATCCGCGCCGCCGGCGGCAGCTTCGAGACCGCGGCGGTGCCGGCGGCGGCGCGCTGGACCGACCTGACCGCCTTCGGCCGCTGCGTCGCGAAGCTGGCCTTGGCTAGCCGAAGCGGCGCGGCCGCAGCCCGGCCTGGAACCAGCTGATCATCGAGTAGATATCATAGACCGGCAGCCCAAGCTCCTGCCGCAGGGCCGCCGCATAGGGTGGCATGTTGGTGCATTCGAGCACCACCGCCCCGACATCCCGGTGCGCCGCCACCAGCGCCCGTCCGGCTTCCAGGATATCCTGCTCGGCCAGCGCCACATCCAGGTCGACGGCGGCGGCCTGGATCAGCACGCGGAAGAATTCGCGGCCCTGCTCGGTTCCCACCACCGGGACATCGAGCGGCACCCCGGCGGCGATCAGATGCGCCGGCGTCAGCGAGCCCTTGCTCACCGTCACCACGCCGACCCGCTGGCCGGGCGGCAGCATCGCCTGCACCCAGGGCACCTGCATCAGCGCGGAGGTCGCCACCGGCACCCCCACGGCGGCGGCGAGCTCCTGTTGGAACAGCGAGAGAAAGCCGCAATTGGTGGTGATCGCCTCGGCCCCGAGGTCGACCAGCTCGCGTGCCGCGGCGATGAAATCGGGCAGCAGGCCGCGCGCCCCTTCCAGCACCACGCGTTCCGGCGTGGCGCCGCGCACGACGCGGTACAGCACCGGGAAGGGCCAGGTGCCGGCATTGCCCATGTCGCCGGGAATGCGTGGAAAGCGGGCATCGAGCATCAGGATGCCGAGCGGCGCGCCATAGATGGATTTTCCGCCGCGCGCGATGCGCCCGGCCTCGAATGCGGGACTGGTCATGGGCCCAGCCTATCCCACACCATTGCAGGCCGAAACCGAAAGGACACCCGGGAATGCTCCGTCGCCTCGCCCTTGCGCTGTTGGCCGCTCCCTTGGCTGCCGCCTTGCCCGCTCAAGCCCAAGGCCAGGACCAGTGGCCAAGCCGGCCCATCACCATCCTTGGCGGCTTCCCCAATGGCGCCGGGACCGACATCTATGCCCGCAAGCTGGCCGAGCCGCTGGCGCGCGCCCTCGGCCAGCCGGTGGTGGTTGACAACCGCACCGGGGCGGGCGGCAACATCGCCTCGGATGCGGTGGCCAAGGCGCGGCCGGATGGCTACCTGTTCCTGCTCGGCACCGCCGGCACCCATGCGATCAATGCCGGGCTCTATCGTCATCTGCCCTTCGATGCGCTGCGCGACGTGACGCATGTGATCATGTTGGGCGACGTGCCCAACGTGCTGCTGGTGAACCCGGAGAAGCGGCCGCAGTACCGCAGCTGCGCCGATGTGCTGGCCGCCGCCCGGGCGCGGCCCGGGGCGCTGAACTATTCCTCGACCGGCAACGGCGCCTCCACCCATCTGGCCGGCGCGCAATTCACCGCCGCGACGGGCGTGGAACTCACCCATATCCCCTATCGCGGCCAGCCCGGCGCCATGGGGGCGCTGCTCGCCGGCGACGTCGACATGTTCTTCAACCAGACCGGCCCCAGCATCGGCGCGGTGCAGCAGGGCCAGGTGCGGGCGCTGGCGGTCACCACCCTGGCGCCGGTGCAGGCTTTGCCCGGCGTGCCGACCATGGCGGAAGCCTGCGGCATGCCCGGCTTCGAGACCAGCACCTGGTACGGGCTATTCGCCCCGCCCGGACTGCCGGCGCCGATCCAGGCGCGGATGAACACCGAAATCGCCCGCATCATCGCCGCGCCGGATTTCCGCCAATGGCTGGTCGAGACCCAGGGCATCATGCCGCCGACGGAGCTGACCCCGGCCGGCTTCCGCGCCATCCACGAGCGCGACATCGCCCGCTGGGGGGAAACCATCCGCCGCTCCGGCGCCAGCCTCGACTGAGCCGGCGCCAAAACACGTCGTAATATCGTGCTTTGATTTGCGGGCGCATCCTGTGTCGTGTTACCCGGTGCCATGAACCACGGCATGGGCGGACCGATGTCTCCCCGCATACCCCTTCCTCCCGCGTCGCTGACCAGCCGTGCCCTGGGCGCGTTGCGGCAGGATATCGTCACCACCCGGCTGGCCCCGGGCGAGACGCTGTCGGAGGCGGCCACCGCCGGGCGGCTCAGCCTGGGCAAGGCGCCGATCCGCGCCGCCCTGGCGCGGTTGGCGGCCGAAGGGCTGGTGCAGGCGGTGCCGCGGCGCGGCTGGGTGGTGTCGCTGGTCACGGTGCGGGACATCCACGAGGTCTTCGACCTGCGCCTGCTGCTCGAACCCGAGGCGGCCCGGCGCGCGGCGGGGCGGATCGACGCGGCTGCGCTCGGCCGGCTGGACGCGGTCTGCGCCGCCGGCTACCGGCCGGGCGATGCCACGAGCGCGCTCGGCTTCCTCGATGCCAACCGGGCTTTCCACGTCGCCGTGGCGGAGTTGTCCGGCAATGTCCGGCTGGCCCGGCAGATCGGCCGGTTGCTGGACGAGAGCACGCGGATGCTGGTGCTCGGGCTCAGCCGGCGCGACCGCAGCGGCGAGATGGCGCATGAGCATCGGGCACTGACCGCGGCACTGGCGAGCGGCGAGGCGGCGGTGGCGGCAGCGCTGATGCGCGAACAGGTGGCGGCGAGCCGGGACATGGTGCTGGCCGCGCTGACCGCGCCCGAGGCCGGGATCGGGGTCTGACGGCAAGGCAGCTTCGCAGGACCGGCCCGGGGCCATCATCGCCGGAGCCATCACCGCCGGAGCCATCACCGCGCCGGGACCATCGCCGCGCCGGACGCAACGCGCTACCACCCTCCTGATCCGGAGAGTGGTGGATGAGCAAGACCGTGCCTGCCATGCCGAACAGCCTCTGGGCCGCGACCGCGCCGCCGCCGCCGCCGACGGTTGCGCTAGGCACCGGGGCGCCAGGCATTGAGGCGCATTGCGACGTGGCGGTGGTCGGCGCCGGCTTCACCGGCCTCGCGGCCGCGCTGCACTTGGCCGAGGCCGGCATCGGCTGCACCGTGCTGGAGGCGGCCGAGATCGGCTTCGGCGCCTCCGGCCGCAACAATGGCCAAGTCATCCCCAACCTCTCGCGCATGGACCCGGATGCCATCGTCGCCGCGACGCCGCGCGAACTGGGCGGCGCCGAGAAGGGCGAGGCCTTCGTCGGGCTGATCCGTGACAGCGCCGATTTGGTCTTCGACCTGATCCGGCAGCATGGCATCGCGGCGGAGGCGGTGCAGAACGGCTGGATCCAGCCGGCACACCGGCCGTCCCGCATGGCGCTGGTCGAATCCCGGGTGCGGCAATGGGGCAGCCGCGGCGCCCCGGTGCGGCTGCTGTCGCGGGATGAGGTACGCAGCCTCGCCGGCAGCGACAGCTGGCACGGCGGCTGGGAGAACCGCTCGGGCGGACGGATCAATCCGCTGGGCTATGCGCGGGGGCTGGCGGCGGCGGCCATCCGGGCGGGGGCGACCATCCATATCCGCAGCCCGGTGACCCGCATCACCCGGGAGCCGAGCGGCTGGATGCTGGAAACGCCGGGCGGCCGGCTCGGGGCCGACCGGATCATCCTGGCGACCAATGCCTATACGCCGGCCGGGCTTTGGCCGGGCCTGGCGCGCACGGTGGTGCCGGTGCGCAGCTATCAGCTGGCGACCGGCGTGCTGCCCGACGGCATCCGCAACTCGATCCTGCCGCAAGGGCATGCGCTGTCGGATACCCGCGGCGACCTGTTCTTCTACCGCTTCGACGCGGAGGGCCGGCTGGTGACCGGCGGCGGGCTGGTCATTCCCTTCGGCTGGGAGGGGCGGATCAAGGACCGCATTCGCGCCCGCATCGCCCGGGTCTTCCCGCAGGCCGGCGAGTTCCGCTTCGACTATGCCTGGTGGGGCCATGTCGGCGGCACCGCGGACAGGCTGCCGCATGTCTATGAGCTGGCGCCCGGCGTGCTGGGCTGGACCGGCTGCAACGGCCGCGGCCTCGGGCTGGCGACGGCATTGGGGCGGGAAATGGCCAAGGCCAGTGCCGGCGTGCCGATCCGGGAAATCGCGGTGCCGGTGGAAACCCGGCTGCAACGGATCGCCGGGCATGAGTTCCGCGCCATCGGCACCGCCTGGCACATGCTGCAGCACCGACGCGGCGACGCGCGGGACTGAGGCCACCCGAGCAATGTCAGCCGCGACACGGCGGCGGCCAAGGTTTCACGTCGAAGTCAGTGATTCTGAATGCCGTTTCATCAATTTTCCGGCATGCAGCGGATAGTCTCCATCCCGGCGCGGCAGTCGCGCAAGGAATGTCGGATATGACGGATTTCGTCATCGTCGTCGCCACCATGGCGGCGGTCGCCGGAGCCGGTGGGGCAGTGCCGGATCGGCTGCCGACGCTCGGTTTCCGCACCTATCCCAGCCTCTCGGACTGCGAGGCCGCGGTAGGGCAGAACACGCCACGTCCGGGCACGCGGCTGGTCTGCCTGCCGATCGAGCCACCGCCCGGAACGATGTTCAGCGCGCACTGAAGCTTGGCAGGCCGGCCCGGCGCCTGGGCGATTGCCGCCACCGGCGGCATAGGGAAAAAGATCAGCCCAGGTCGAGCGAGACCGACTCGACTTCATCGGCCAGGGGCGGGGCTTCCTCGAGCACCCGCCAGACCCCGCCGGTCAGCACCTCGCTGGGGCGGAAGCGGCTTTTGTAGGTCATCTTGCGGCTCTCGGGGACCCAGTAGCCCAGGTAGACGTAGGGCAGGCCGAGCGCCTGGGCCCGGGCGATCAACCAAAGGATCGCCCAACTGCCGAGCGAGCGGCGGGGGGCGGCCGGGTCGTAGAAGGAATAGACGGCGGAGAGCCCATCGGTCAGCCAATCGGTCAGGCAGGCACCGACCAGCCGGTCCTGGGAGTCACGGAATTCGACCATGCCGGTGGTGATCGGCGTGTCCTCGACCATGGCGCGGTAGTCGTAGAAGCCCATCGCCGCCATGTCGCCCTCGCCGTGCCGGGCCTGCTGGTAGCGCTGGAACAGGGCGAATTGCTCGGCGGTGGCGCGGGCCGGCATCTCGAAGGTGGCGATGTCGGCATTGGCCTTCTGCAGCTTGCGCTGCGCCCGGTTGGGCTCGAATTGCGGGACCAGGATGCGGATGGGGATGCAGGCGGTGCAGCCCGGGCAGACCGGCGAATAGGCGATGTTGTGGCTGCGGCGGAAGCCGGCGCGGGACAGGCGGTCGTGCAACGCCTCGGCGTCGGGCCCGGTCAGTTCGGTCACGATCTTCCGTTCCGTCCTGCCTGCCAGATAGGGGCAGGGCAAAGGCGCGGTGGTGTAGAAGAACTGCGGGCGGCGGTTGGGGCGATGCAGCATATGGTAGGATAGTCTCGGCGCGGCGGGCGCCGGAATCAACCGCCAGCTTGCGCCCTCCCGGCTTATTGCCGGCTTATGTCGTTACGCCCAAGCGGCATCACGCGGCAATCCCACGGCAGCCACGGGGCACTCAAGGGGCGCCCCCGGGCGCCGGGCGCAGCCGGATGACCGGCCCGGTCGCCGCCCGGCCGAGCCGGATCATCCCGCCATCCCGCCATGGCGCCAGCAGATCGCCCCAATGGGCCGAGAGCGGGTGGCCCGACTGGCCGGTGGCGATGACCGCCAGCGTCGCCTCCGGGTCGGCCAGGTCGGCGACCAGCCGCAGCCCGGCGCCATGCACATGCGCGAAGCCCTCCGGTCCTTCGCCGCCGCGCATGCCGCCGCGGGAGATGGTCCAGTCGTCACCCCCGGTCGCCGCCTCCAGCCGGGTCAGCCGGCCGAGGCCGGGCAGGACGCGCAGCAGCGGATGCTCGAAGCGGGCGACATGCACCCGGCCCCAGCGCCAGCCCGCCGGGTCGGCGCCCTCGGTGGGTTGCAGTTCGGCGACCGCCTCGGCCAGGGCACGGGCGGCCAGCGCGGCGCAATCGCCGTCGCACCAGGCGGCACCGCTGCCATCCGCGGCGAGCACCCGCTGAAGGAAACCGGCATCGGCCGACCAGGCGCCGGCCGGCACGCCGCCGCTGGCCAGGGCGAGGCGGCCGAGGCGGCGGATCCAGGCATTGAAGATGAGCGGCTGCGGCCGGTCTGCGGCGACGTCGCCATCCCAGGCGAGCAGCAGCGCCTGGGCGGTGCCGGCCGCGCCGGGCTGCGGCGGCAGGTGGCGCAGCAGCGACTCGGGACCGGTCAGCGCCTGGGCGAAGGGCGAGACCGTGTCGCGCTGCATGGTGGCGAAGCTGGCGGCGTCATGCAGCGGCCGGGCGGCCAGCAGGGTGGCGATGCGGCGGAAGCGCCAGTCGGCGAACCAGTCGCGGCCGAGGAAGACCGGATGGTCGGCCGGCGCCACCCGGTTGTTGGCATTGGCCAGGGCGCCGCCGGGCGGATCCTCGGCATGCGGCAGCGAATCGAAGGGCACCCAGCCGAGCCAGTCGTGGCTGCCGTCCCAGCCGGGGACGGGCCGGGTGCCGTCGCCGGTGCGGCGCAGCGGGGTGCGGCCGGTCAGCAGCAGGGCGATGCGCCCGGCGGCATCGGCCAGCATCAGATTCTGCGAGGGGCTGGTGATCAGCGCCGCCGCCCCCCGCGCCTCGGCGACCGAGCCGGCACGGTTCAGCGCATGCAGCCCGGCGGCGGCGGTATCGGCAGGGGCGAGATTGGCCATGGCGACGGCGAGCACGGTGCCGGCTGGTTCCCCTGGGCCGCCCCCTGGGCCGTCCCCTGGGCCGCCCCCTGGGCCGTCCCTTGGGCCACCCCTTGGGCCAGCCGCCATGCCGTCGAGGTCGGAGATCACCGGGCCATGCCGCGTCTCCCGTACCCGCAGCCGCTGCGGTTCGGCGTCACGGATGCGGATGACCTCCTCGATAATGGTGAAGGGGCGGGGGCCTTCGGGCGTTTGATAGGCATCCGGCATATCGGGGCCGGTCAGGCGCTCGACGAAGACATCCTGGGTATCCGAATGGGTGGTGGTGAAGCCCCAGGCGAGGTTGGCGTTGCGGCCGATGACCATGAAGGGCACGCCGGGGCTGGTGGCGCCGGCCAGCATGCGGCCATCGGCCAGGTCGATCCGTGCCAGGTACCAGAGGATGGGTGCCTGGAAGCCGAGATGCGGGTCGGAGGCGAGCAGCGGCGCGCCGGTGGCGGAGCGCGCCCCGGTCACCGCCCAGGCGTTGCTGGCCGAGGCGGGCAGGGTCCCGATGCCCGGGAAGCGCGGCAGGACGTCAGCGAGGCGGCCGAGCGCCGCCGCCTCCAGCGCCACCCGAGGGTCGCCGGGGCTGGTATCCTCGGGCCATAGCTCGCGCAGGCGCTCGGCGGGCAGCAGGGTGTCGAGCCGGGCGCGGTCCAACTCGCTCCGCCAGTTGCCCGAGAGCCAAAGCCCCATGACCTTGCCCCAGAGCAGGCTGTGCTCCGGCCGCCAGGGCTCCGGCGCGCCGAGGGCAAGGAATTCCGGCGCGGCGAAGCGGCCCTTCGCGCCGAGCCAGGCATTCACCCCGGCGGCATAGGCATCGAGCAGGTCGCGGGTCTCAGCCGGCAGGGTCTCGAGATCGGCGGCGGCGCGGCGGGCGAGGCCGAGGGTGCGGGTGAAGCGGTCGATCCGGAGCGCCGGCTCGCCGACCAGCTCGGCCAGCCGACCGGCGGCGCCACGCCGCATCAGCTCCATCTGGAACATCCGGTCGCGGGCATGCAGCCAGCCGAGCGCCATGGCCGCGTCGCGTTCCCCGGTGGCGGCAATGCGGGGGATGCCCTGGGCATCGAGGGTGACGGTGACCGGGGCGGCGAGGCCAGGGAGGGGGAGGCTGGCCTCCGCCGCGGGAAGGCTCCACCACAGGGCGCCGGCCAGGCTGGCGGCGGCGGCAAGCACCAAGGCGATCAGGCCGAGCCCGAGCCGGCGCAGCCAGCGGAAGCGCCGGCGCTGCGGGCGAGGGGTCAGCATGGCGGCTGGCTGCTTGGGCATTGGGCGGTTCGGATCATGGCTTCCCTATGGCCCGACGGCTGGGGGCAGGTCCATCGCGCCGGCCGGACCAATTCGGCGCGTCGCGCCAGCGGGACCAAACCAATTCGGCGCGTCGCGCCAGGCAAATTCGGCCCGGATGCGGGGGTAGCCTTGGAAAGCGGCCGGGGCTGCGCTAAACGCCCCCGTTCGTCGCTGCGGTGCCGGGCCTCCGAGGGGAGGCCAGGCGCCTCGGCGTAAGCGGGCGTGGTGGAACTGGCAGACACGCTGGATTTAGGTTCCAGTGGCGCAAGCCTTGGGGGTTCAAATCCCTCCGCCCGCACCAAGGGGGCCGCACCACTGGCTGCGATTTCGGTGCCGACACGGGATTTTGGGAAGAGAGTGACGACGATGCAGGTGACCGAGGTCGCGAACGACGGGCTGAAGCGGGCCTATACCATCCTGGTCCCGGCGGCCGACATCGCGGCCGAGCGGACGCGCCGGCTGGATGAGCTGGGCCGCGACCTGCGCCTGCCCGGCTTCCGCCCCGGCAAGATCCCGGCGACGGTGGTCAAGCAGCGCTATGGCCAGGCGGTGATGAGCGAGGTGCTGGAGCAGTCGGTCAACAAGGCGACGCAGCAGGTGGTCACCGACCGTGGCCTGCGCCCGGCCCTGCAGCCCAAGATCGAGCTGGTCAATTTCGCCGATGGCGCCGACCTGGAATTCAAATTCGAGGTCGAGGTGCTGCCGGAGATCCCGATGCCCGACTTCGCCGGGATCGAGGTTGAGCGGCTGAAGGCTGAGCCGGCCGAGGCGCAGGTGGCACAGACGATCGAACAGATCGCCGCCCGCAACCGCAAGCTCGAGGACCTCACCGAGGACCGCGGCGCGGCCAAGGGGGAGGTCGCGGTCTGCGACTTCGTCGGTCGGCTGGTCGCCGCCTCGGCCAATCTGCTGGCCGATCCGGTCGTGCCGGGAGCCAATGCGCTGCCGAAGTCCTGGCGCCTGCATGGCGAGAAGGAGGGCACCGCGAGCCTGGTCGGCACCGGCGAGGCGGAAGGCTTCGCCTATGCCGACATCCGTTTCCAGGGCCAGATGAAGGCGGCGCGAGTCGATTTCATCCGCAGCCCGATCCCGGCCGGGACCGGCACCGAATTCAGCCTGGGCGCCGCGGTCCAGTTGCTGGCCGGCAGCCTGCCGGCCGGCGCGCGGGCGCAGTTCGTTCTCGTGGCGCGGAATGCCGAGGGCAAGGGCGTGAAGAATGCCGTCGGCAACCTGACGCTGCCGACCGAAGCGCCGCTGGCCGATCAGCGGCAGGCGGCAACGCTGGCGGCGGAAACCGATGAGGCCGGCACCGCCATCGCCGGGGTGATCCCGTTGTTCCAGATCGGCCGCCTTGGCGAGGAGCCGGTCGACTTTACCCTGCGGATCGCCGCGCCGAGCCTGGCGACGGCGGCAGGCGGTGAGGTCGAGGCCGAGCCCTTCCCGGGCGGGACGGCGACCGAGATGCCGATCGAAGTGGGCGGCACCGGCTTCATCCCCGGCTTCACCGAGCAGCTCGAGGGCATCAAGGCCGGTGAGAGCCGCCAGGTGAAGGTCGCCTTCCCGGCCGAATACGGTGCCAAGGAACTGGCCGGCCGGGCGGCGGTGTTCGAGGTGACCTGCAAGTCGCTCAAGACCCCGGTCAATCCGGTGGCCGACGACGAGCTGGCCAAGACCATGGGCTTCGAGGACCTGGCCAAGCTGCAGGAGGCGGTCCGTGGCTCGTTGCAGCAGGAATACGACAATCTGTCGCGGCTGAAGGTCAAGCGGGCGCTGCTCGACGGGCTGGCGGAGCGGGCCAGCTTCGGCGTGCCGGAGGGCATGGTGGAGGCCGAATTCGCCCAGATCTGGCAGCGGATCGAGGCCGACATGAAGGCCGAGCGGCTGGACGAGGACGACAAGGGCAAGGATGAGGCGACGCTGAAGGCGGATTACCGCGCCATCGCCGAGCGCCGCATCCGGCTCGGCCTGCTGCTCTCCGAGATCGGCCGGACCAACAACATCACGGTCACGGCCGACGAGCTGTCCCGGGCGATGCGCCAGGAGGCCGCCCGTTATCCGGGCCAGGAGCAGCAGGTGATGGAGTTCTTCCGCAAGAATCCCCAGGCCGCCGAGAACCTCCGCTCGCCGATCTTCGAGGAGAAGGTGGTCGACTTCATGCTGGAGCTGGCCAAGGTGACCGAGCGGACGGTGGCCCCCGAGGAGCTGTCGGCCGCCGCAGCCGCCTGATTCACCCGGCGGAAAGGGGTTGGGGGCAGCCTGGGGATATCCGGGCGACCCCCGCCGTTCGGCGGGGACTTCCGGCACGGCCCTGGTTGCACCACATTAATAGCCTCGGGCTAGGCTGACGGCGGCGGTGCCGGTTCAGCCAGCCCGGGTCCCCGGTTCGGGGCCTCGGCGCGAGCCGGGGACCCCCTGTCTGAAAGGTACGTCCATGCGGGACCGTGATCCTGTCGAGGTCTACAACAATACCCTGGTCCCCATGGTCGTCGAGCAGACGGCGCGGGGCGAGCGGTCCTACGACATCTATTCGCGGCTGCTGAAGGAACGGATCATCTTCCTGACGGGACCGGTCTTCGACCAGGTTTCGTCGCTGATCTGCGCCCAGTTGCTGTTCCTCGAGAGCGAAAATCCGAACAAGGATATCGCCTTCTACATCAACAGCCCGGGCGGCGTCGTCTCCGCCGGCCTCGCGATGTATGACACCATGCAGTATATTCGTTCGCCCGTCAGCACGGTCTGCATCGGCCAGGCAGCCTCCATGGGGTCCCTGCTGCTGACCGCCGGCGCCACGGGCAAGCGCTTCTGCCTGCCGAACAGCCGGGTGATGGTGCACCAGCCCTCGGGCGGCGCGCAGGGCCAGGCGACCGACATCGAGATCCAGGCGCGCGAGATCCTGAAGCTGCGGCAGCGGCTGAACGAGATCTACGTGAAGCATACCGGCCAGCCGATCGAGGCGATCGAGAAGAAGCTGGAGC
>JAQGIA010000277.1 GCA_028291445.1 Belnapia sp. | reverse complement strand
GGCCGAGGCCGGCAGGGTGCCGATCAGCATGCGGATCAGCGTGGTCTTGCCGGCCGCCGTGGGGCCGATGAAGGCCAGACTCTCGCCGGGGGCCAAGCCGAAATTGACACCCTTGATCATGGCGACGGCTTGGCCAGGGAAGGCATAGGAGACGCGCTCGACCGAGAACCGGCCGGTCGGCTCCGGCAGCGGCAGGCCGGGCGGGCGCAGCCGGGGCAGCGCGAGGAAGGATTGCAGCCGGCGGAACGATTGGCGCGCCTGCACAAGCTGCTTCCAGCCGCCGATCATCTGCTCCACCGGGGCGAGCGCCCGGCCCATGATGATCGAGCCGGCGATCGAGGCGCCCGAGGTCAGGTCCTGCTGCAGGACCAGATAGGCGCCGCCGCCGAGGATGGCGATCTGCACGCCGAGGCGGAAGAATTTGGTGGCGGCGACCAGCAGGGCGGCACGGTCCGCCGCGCGCTGCTGCGGCGCGGTCATGGCGGCCACCGATTCGCGCCAGCGGCCGATGACCGAGGGCAGCATGCCCATGCTGTCGATGACCTCGGCATTGCGGGAGATCGCGTCCGCCCGGCGTTGCGAGGACATCGCGGCGGTATTCGCCTCCTTCAGCAGGGCGGAGGTGGAAACCTCGCTGGCCAGGGTCAGGCCGAACAACAGCACCGCGCCGCCGAGGGCGATGTAGCCCATCACCGGATGCAGCAGGAAGATGACGCCGATATAGACCGGCACCCAGGGGATATCATAAAGCGAGAGCGCCCCGGGCGAGCCGAGGTAGCCACGGCAGACCGCCAGGTCGCGCAGCGCCTCCATCCGGTAGGGCCGGCCGCGCAGGGTGCTTTCCAGCGCCCGGACGAAACCCTCCGGCGCCACCCGATGCTCGATCCAGGTGCCGATCCGCTGCATGACCTTGCCGCGCACCGCCTCCAGTACGGAAAGCACGGCGACGGCCACCACGGCGATGATCGACAGATACAGCAGGGTATCGAGGACGCGGGTGGCCAGCACCCGGTCGAAGACCTGCATCATATAGACCGAGGTGGTGAGCTGCAGCAGGTTCACGACCCCGCTGAATACTCCGACCATGATGAATTGGCTGCGGCAGGCCGCCAGGGCGCGGCGGAGCGGGGTATCGGCGGCCATGTCAACGCCAGGGCCTGCGGCGGAGCGGGTGAGGGACATGCGTCAGCCTGCCAATAGGCCGGTGAGACCGGCCAGGGTTTGCGGGTGCAGCGCGAGCCATCCCCCGGCCGCACCGGCGAGCGCCAGGGCCACCAGGTTGGCGGAGATCAGGCGAAGCAGGCCGGGCGGCCGCGGCAGATGGCCGAGGTGTTCCACCACCGCATCCCGCCGAAGCGTCTCGATATTATTATGCAGTATGCGGAAGGCGTGTTCGGTCAGGGCCTTCTCGGCCTCCTGCTTCAGCCGGGCGATGGTCTCCGGGCTGCCGTCCGCCTGGCGTTCGGCCGCCATGGCGAAGGCCAACAGGCCGGTCAGCCGGTCATCGCCCGGACCGCCCTGGAAGGCGGCCGGCGATGCGAAAGCGGCCGGAACGGCCGCTGGCGGTTCGGCAGATTGCGTGGAAGCACCGGCACCGATCGGCCGGATGGTTTCAATGCTGGCCATGCTGGGCTCCGTCCTGGGCCGGCCGCTGGGAGGGCATATCGTGCCGCAACGAACCTAAACGCATCAAGCGAATAGACGAAGCGTTTCCCAACTGGCGCGAACAACAATAACCCCTTGCAACTTTCACTAGGGGCGTCAGTTGCAGGGAATACGCACTGGCCCGACGCCGAATTGCAACCCCATTCCGCAGTACCCTGCCGCAGTGTAATCGCGCCGCCCTGGAACCCCTTGTCTGGGCGGCTACCCGCCGCAAGCGCGGCAACCGTGCAACAGCCGGCCACAACCCGCAGATGATGGCGTAATTCATGACAGATCGTGATCCTTGCGGGCACACTGGGCGTCGACCTCGTGCTAGGCAGTCTCGGGGCTAGAATGGCGGGGCAAACGTGGTGAAAAGGTTTCCGAGCTGGGCGATTCTGGGCTTGGCGGTGACTGTCGTGCCATTCGGCGAGGCTTTCGCGCAGCTTGGGACCGTCCAGGACGTGGCGCGCGGCGTGACGGTGAATACCCGGCCGCGCACGGATTACGATCCGCTGGGCGTCAGGCTCGGTGGCTTCCGGTTGGATGGCGCGGTCGAGACCGGCCCAGGCTGGGACAGCAACCTGTTCGGCCGCCGGCAGAACGTCGTCTCGGACGGCTTCGTCGACGAACTCGCCAACGTCAACCTGCGCAGCGACTGGACCACCCACGCGGTCGGCGCCTCGGTGACCAGCGACAACCGGCAGTATTTCAAGTCCGGCGGCCAGGATTACAACGACTGGAGCGTGGGCGGCTTCGGCCGCTACGATTTCTCAGTCGATGCCAATGTCCAGGCGCAGTACCGGCACTACCGCGACCACCTCGACGTCCGCAGTTTCGACGTCCAGGCGGCCGGGATCATCCAGCCGGTACCCTATGATTCGGACGAATTCCAGGTCTCCGGCCAGCAGCGCTTCAACCGGGTCGGCGTGCTGGCGATCGCCAGCTACCGGACCTTCCAGTTCGAGGACACGACCTTCGCCGGGGTCCGCAACCCGGTGTCCCAGAACAGCTTCAACACCGCCGTCGGCGCCGTCGGGACCAGCTATTCGCTGTCGCCCGGCCGCATGCTGAACTTCATCGCCCGCGTCCAGGACATCAAATACACCAACGCCGTCTCGCGCGACCGCGACAGCTTCACCTGGGAAGCACTCGGCGGCTTCGAATACGACTTCGACGGCGTCTGGCAGGGCCGCATCAACGTCGGCTGGCGCCAGCGCCAGTACAGCGGCCCGATCAAGACCCTGGAAGGCCCGGCGGTCGAGGGCAGCCTGACCTGGGCGCCGACCCAGCTCACCACGGTGCGCTTCAACGTGGCGCGGACCATCGAGGAATCGATCCGCAACGATGCGGTCAGCTTCCAGCGGACCCAGGCCGGGGTGGTGGTCGACCACGAGTACCTGCGCAACATCATCCTGACCGCCGATACCCGGCTCGACCGCCGCGAATACGAAAGCCCCAACCAGCGGGCGACGCTGTCGCTGACCACGCTGCAGGCGCGCTACCTGCTGAACCGCAACATGCAGCTCATCGGCAGCTACTCCTACATCCACCGGATCGAGGCCACGGCCGGCTTCGTCGAGTATTCCCGCAACGTGCTGCAGGTCAGGCTCCGCTTTGCCCTCTGATGCGACCCTGCCTTCCAAAGCGACCCTGACCATTGCTGCCGGGCCGGCGCTACCCGCGCCGGTCCCTTTGCTGGGCATCGACTTCACCGACCTGCCCCTGGATAGGGTGGTCGACTGGCTGGTGGCCCGGCCGGCCGGGGCGCCGTTCGGCTATGTGGTGACGCCCAATGCGGATCATCTGGTCCGGCTGGCGCGCAACCCTGCCATC
>JAQGIA010000603.1 GCA_028291445.1 Belnapia sp. | reverse complement strand
CATAGCTTCGAGGTGCCGAGGAGGAAGACGCGGTGCCCGGGCGGTCCCGCTTCTACGGCCTGCGGGTGCTGGTGCCCCCTGCCCTGCTGCTGTTCTACATGTTCGCCGTGGAATCGCTGGGCTTCCTGCTGACGGCGGCGGCCATGGTGCTGGTCGGCGCCTACGCGCTGGGGGCGCGGCCGAAGCTGGCGATCCCCCTGGCGCTGATCGCGCCCTTCCTGGTGCATCTGGCCTTCTACAAGTTGCTGCGGGTGCCCTTGCCCGAGGGATTGCTGGGAGCCCCGTGGTAGCATGAACGAATTATACGAAGCCTTCCGGCTGGTCGCCGCGCCGGACGTGATGGTCGCCATCATCGCCTCGGCCATCTATGGTCTGGTGGTGGGCTCGCTCCCCGGCCTGTCCGCCACCATGGCGGTGGCGCTGCTGGTGCCGGTGACCTTCTGGCTCTCGCCCATCGCGGCCATCGCCACCATCATCACCGCCTCGGCCATGGCGATCTTCTCGGGCGATATCCCGGGCTGCCTGCTGCGCATCCCCGGCACGCCGGCGAGCGCCGCCTATACCGACGAAGCCTATGCGATGACGCGCAAGGGCCAGGCGGAGATGGCGCTGGGGGCCGGGCTGTGGTTCTCGGCGATCGGCGGGATCGTCGGCACGCTGTCCCTGGTATTGATGGCGCCGCTACTCGCGGAAATGGCGCTGTCCTTCTCGACCTACGAGTATTTCTGGCTCGCCTTCCTCGGGCTGATGTGCGCGACCCTGGTGGCGCGGTCCTCGCCCATCAAGGCCATCGCCTCGATGCTGCTCGGGCTGCTGGTCGCCTGCATCGGGATGGAGAATCCGGCGGGGACGCCGCGCTTCACCTTCGGCATGACCGACCTGCTGGGTGGGATCGAGCCGATCCCGGCGCTGGTCGGGGTATTCGCCGTGAGCGAGGTGATGCGGGCGATGGCCTCGGCCGAGCCGCCGAAGCTGCCGAAGCGGCAGTTCGGCAGCATCCTCGCCAACCAGTGGATGCTGACCAAGAAGTACCAATGGCCGATGTGGCGGGGCAACATCATCGGCATCATCATCGGCGTGCTGCCGGGGGCCGGGGCCGACATGGCCGCCTGGGTCAGCTATGCCATGTCGAAGAAGTTCAGCAAGACGCCGGAGCTGTTCGGGACCGGACACCCCGAGGGGCTGGTCGAGGCGGGAGCATCGAACAACGCCTCGCTGGCCTCGGGCTGGGTGCCGTCGCTGCTGTTCGGCATCCCGGGCGATACCATCACGGCGATCGCCATCGGCGTGCTGTACATGAAGGGGCTGAACCCCGGGCCGACGCTGTTCACCGAGAATGCGCGCAGCATGTACGCGCTCTACATCATCTTCATCATCGCCAACATCATCATGATCCCGCTCGGTATCGTCATGATCCGCATGGCGTCCACCGTGCTGCGGGCGCCGCGTTCGGCGATCATGCCGGTGATCCTGCTGCTCTGCGCCGTCGGGTCCTATGCGACGGGGAACAACCTGTTCTCGGTCGGGCTGGTCGGTGCCTTCGGCGTGCTGGGCTTCGTGATGGAGCGCAACGGCTATCCGGTGGCGGCGCTGGTGCTGGGGATCGTCATGGGCTCGATGGTGGAGACGAATTTCGTCACCAGCCTGATCAAGTCGGATGGCGACGTGCTGCCCTTCTTCGAGCGGCCGGTTTCCGCCGTGCTGGCGACGTTGACCATCGGCGCCCTGCTGTGGCCGCTGGGGGTCTGGATCTGGAAGCGCACCGGGGGCGGCCGCTTGCAGCCGCGTGGCGCGGCGGAGTAGCTGTTGTTCATAACGAAGCCGGAGGAAATCACCATGAATGACATGACCCGCCGCGGCCTGCTCGGGGCGGCGACCGCCCTGGCCACCCTCCCCCTTGCTGGCCCCCTCGCCGTCCCCGCGCTCGCCCAGCCGAAGTGGCCGGCGCGGCCGGTGCAGCTGCTGTGTCCCTGGGCGGCCGGTGGCGGCACCGATGCGGTGCTGCGCATCATCGCCATCCTGCTGGAGAAGGAGCTGGGCCAGCCCTTCAACGTGGTGAACCGCACCGGCGGCTCGGGCGTGGTGGGCCACGCCGCCCTCGCGGCGGCACCGGCGGATGGCTATACGCTGGGGATCGTCACCGCCGAGATCTGCATGCTGCACTGGCAGGGGCTGACCGAGCTTACCTACCGGAATTACACCCCGCTCGGGCTGATGAACAACGACCCGCCGGGCATCCAGGTGAACGTCAATTCGCCCTACAAGGACGTCCAGCAACTGGCGGATGCGTTCTAGGCCAGCACCCCGGGCAAGTACAAGGAGAGCGGTACCGGCCTGGGCGGCATCTGGCATCTGGCGCTGGCCGGCTGGCTGGGGGCCATGGGGCTGAAGGCCGACCATGTGCGTTGGGTGCCGAGCAACGGCGCGGCGCCGGCGATGCAGGATCTGGCGGCGAACGGGCTCGACTTCACCACCTGCTCGGTGCCGGAGGCCCGCGCCATGCTGGATGCCGGGCGGGCGCGCAGCCTGGCGGTGATGGCGCCGGAACGCTTAGGCACCTTCCCGAATATCCCGACGCTGAAGGAAGCGATGGGCGTGGACTACAACTCCGGCGCCTGGCGCGGGATCACCGGGCCGCTGAACCTGCCGGCCCCGGTGATCGCGACCATGGATGCGGCGCTGGGCAAGGTCTTCGCCAGCCAGGAATACAAGGACTTCCTGAATGCCCGTGGCTTCGGCCTGGTCTATGCCGATGCCGCCGGCTTCGCCGATCATATGGCGAAGGCGGATGTCTCGCTGGGCGATGCGATGAAGGCGGCGGGTCTGGCCAAGGTCTGAGGCGGCACATCCCGGGCCGCATTCGAGCGTGATCATCCGGGGCGGACTCGCCGAAGGACGTGAATCACGCGGCAAAACAATGGGCTAGGCCACGAGCGGCGTTTCTTTCAGCGCCGATCATGGTCTAGGCCCGGGCTGCGTTGTCCTGCAGCAGGCGGGTCAGCAGGGCGATCTGTTCCTGCTGCTTCGCCAGCAGCGCCTCGATCTGCTCGGTGCGGAGGCGGTCCAGCTTGTCGTGCAGGGCCATGATCTCGATCTCGGCCTTGAGGTTGATTTCGTAGTCATGCGCCGCATCGGCCCGGTCCCGGGCGGCCTGGCGGTTCTGGCTCATCATGATGACCGGGGCCTGGATCGCCGCCAGCATGGACAGGATCAGGTTGAGGAAGATGAAGGGGTAGGCGT
>JAQGIA010000576.1 GCA_028291445.1 Belnapia sp. | reverse complement strand
CCGGCTGCCGCGGCGCCGGCTGCCGCACCCGCGGCACGATAGCGGCGCCCACCCGATGCGGTCGCGGACTACCGGATGCCGAGGCTGCGTACCGCATTGAAGCCCACCGCGAGCTTGCCCAGGTCGATCTGCATGTCGCCGCCGGTCAGCCGCGTCGCCGCCGTGGCGGTGCCGAGCACCGTCGCGGTGATCGGTTGCGCCCCGCCCGTGGCATCCGTGCCGGAGACGGTGAAGCGATAGGCGCCATCCGGCTGCGAGGCATTGGTGCCGGCGCGGCCATCCCAGCGCCAGTCCTGCGCGGCGGAGTCGAGCTTGACCGTCTCCTCCTTCAGCAGCCCGCCGGCCGCATCGAAAATCCGTACCACGGCCTGCTTCGCCACGTCGGCCGCAGGCAACCGCAGCCGGGCGGTGCCGGATTGCAGGCTGAGCCGGTCGCTGTCGACCTCCACCGTCTGGCCGATCATCGGCGCGGCCGCGGTCAGCTGGGCGGTCTGTTGCAGGCCGATCAGCTTGCCGAGGTTGGTGTTCACCGCGATCTGCTGCTCGACCGACGCGAAGGAGACGAGCTGGTTGGTCATCTCGTTGGTGTCCATCGCCTTGGTCGGGTCCTGGTTCTTCAGCTGCGCGGTCAGCAAGGTCAGGAAGGTGTTGAAGTCCCCGGCGAGGCCGCTGGGCTTCGCCTTCGTGTCAGTGCCGGTCGTGGTGCCGGTACCCTGGATGGTGCCGCTCATCGGTGTTGCTCCGTCAGACTGCGATATCGAGAAGGGACAAGGTCAGCGCGGCCAACCGCCCGGCCGGATCGAGGCCGTGGGACGAACCGCCACCCTGACCGAAGCCTCGGCCCGGCCCGTGGCGGCCTGGCCCCTGACCCATGCGCTGGCCATTCCCCTGGCCATTCCCCTGGCTCGCCGGCTGCTGCCCTTGGGAACCACGGTCATCGCCGGTAAGGCCGAATTGCATCGCGCCATCGGCCAGTGCGATACCCGCTTGGACCAGCGCACGGTCGAGATCGCGGGCGTCCCGTTGCAACAGGGCGAGGGTTTCCGGCCGTTCCGCCAGCACCCGCACCGAGGCCGCTTCGCCGTCGGCGCCCCGCTCGATGCGGATCTCCACCCGGCCCAATGACTCCGGCTCCAAGGCCACCAGCAGCCGCGGTGACCGGCCCGCGCCCAGTGCCATGGCGATGGTCACCTGGGCGACCTGCCGGGCCGGCGGGGCCGGAGGCGGGCTATAGGCGGCAGGCGGCGTGGCTGCGGTGGTCGTGCCGGGGGGCGCGGCACTGAGCCCGGCCGAGGCAGGGAAATGCCCCTGCCCCGCGACCTGCGGCCCCAAGGCCTGCACGGCTGCCGGGTCTCCTGGCTGGTCCCTGAGCTTCTCCGCTGGCTGCCCCGGCATGGCCGCACCGATGGCAGGCCGGGCGGCCGGCGCCACCTTGAGCCAAGCGGTGGCTGGCTGGCCGTCCACCGGCACCGGCTCGGCCTCCGGCTGCATGGCCGCCGTGGGGATGGCCGCCTTGGCTGTCGCGGCCGCCGCCACCTGCCCGGCCGATGCGGCCACCACCATGGGCCGTGCCACGGTCCCGCCGGCGGTGCGCGGCGGCGCCGGAGCGGAGGCCGATGCGATCATGGATCCTACCATGGGTTCTGGGGCTTGCCACGTAAGCGAAGCCGCGGGACCCAGGCGACCGGGCCCGGTCGCGCCGGGACCACCGGCCGTGGCTTCTTCGGTCCCGAGCGGTGCGGCAAAGGCGGCCGATGGCACGCCCGAACGGTCGGCCACCCTGGCCGCACTACTCTCGCCAAGCGGCGGCTGCGAGGGTCGCAGCGCCTCCGAAGCCGCTGCGTCAGCCTTGACCGCTGCCGGTGACGACGATCCGGAGTTGGCCGGACCCGCCGAAGCCTGGCTAGGGGGAAGCCCAGGCAGGCCCAGGCCGGCCTGCAGCCATGCCGGTTGCGGCAACGCGGGCTGGAATGGGCCTGCGGGCAAGCCAGCCGTAGGGTCGGCCATCGGCAGCACCGGATCCTGCCTCTCCTCCGCCGACACCTCGCCAGCGGCCGTACCGTCCAGGACCAGACCGGGCGTCTGGGCGGAGGTGGCTGCCAGGGCGCCGCCTGCTGGCTCCGGGGCCAAGCCAGGGAGCGGCCGCGGCAATGCAGCGGCAGGGGCCGGCCCGCCCGCACCCTGCGGTTTCGCCGAAGCCGCTGCCGTCTCCGCGCCCTTCGCCACCCCCTCCGGCCGCTGTCCGGCTGGCAGGGCAGCGGCCAAAGGCGAGACCGCCGGCAGTCTGGGAACCGGGTCGGGGCCATTGGGGGGGGCGCCGTCCCCGGGCTTCGCCAGACCCGTTGCCTGGCTCGCCGCCAACCTCATGTCGCGGCTGACGCTCCCCGGCGCCTGGGTGCCGCCGCCTTGGCTCGCGCCATTCTGGGTTCCGGCGCTGGCCGCCTGGGGGCCGGCCATTCCGGCAGCCGGTCCCGCATCCGATCCGCCGCCCGCCGGCGCCGCGCCGGCCTCCCCGACCACGGCGGCGTTCGTCGCCGAACCGGCGACGGCCGGCTGCTCCATGCGCCGCAACACGCCGGCGAAGCCGCTGCCGGCGGCGGTATCGCGCGGTCGGGGCGGCGGGGCGGCTGGCGATGCCACCGGGGGCGGCAGGCTTGCGGCAGTGTCCATGGGGATCCGGTCCAGCGTGACGCAGCCTCTGCGAAAGCCGCGCCAGGCCCATGGCCAGGCCATCCGGCACTTCGCGCCGCCCAGGCGGCAAAGCCTGCCGGTCAGGCGGCAGCCGCCGCAGGCCGATGGCGCCGCAAGCCTGGCACGGCCCCTGCTGTAGCTGGTCGCTGATCGCCTGCTGCCGGTCCCGTCGCATCGGGTCCACGGGCGCGCATGACGGAGATTGGACCATGTCCCTGTTTGGCTCGCTTACCGCCGCGATCAGCGGCCTGACGGCGCAAAGCCGCTCGCTCGGCAATATCTCCGACAATATCGCCAATAGTCAGACCGTCGGCTACAAGCGGGTCGACACCAACTTCGTCTCCTACATCACCTCCTCCAGCCAGACCAATAACCTGCCCGGCGCCGTCATCGCCCTGCCCTCCTATACCAACACGGTGCAGGGCACGATCGAGCAGGCCGAGGGCGGGCTGTCCATGGCCATCGGCGGCCAGGGCTTCTTCAGCGTCGCCCAGGCCAAGGGCACGACCAATGGCCAGCCGGTCTTCGACGAACGCCAGTTCTTCTCGCGCGCCGGGGACTTCAACCGCGACCAGGATGGCTACCTGGTCAACGGCTCGGGCTATTACCTGCAGGGCTGGCCGGTCGACGGCACCGGCAATCCGGACCGCACCATCATCGAGCCGATCCGGGTCAACCAGCAGGTCTTCAATCCGGTCGCCACCAGCGAGATCACCCTCTCCGCCAACCTGCCGGCGGATGCCACCGCGCTATTGCCGGTATCGACCCAGGCACAGCTCTACGACACGCTCGGCCGGCAGCACGCGGTCGAACTGCTCTTCACCCCCGGCGCGGCCAATGTCTGGACCTTGCAGGTCAAGGTCGCCGACGACATCAGCAATCCCATCCGCGGCGATATCGGGCTGAATTTCGGCGCCGCGGCTTCGCCGCCGGTGACGGATGGCACCATCGGCACCTTCGGCGCCGCCACGGGTTCCGTCGTGCCGCCGGCGACCAGCGCCACCGACGATCCGGCCGCCTTCAGCTTCACCGTCGACTTCGGCGAGGGTGCCCAGACCGTCAGCCTGTCGCTTGGCCAGTTCAGCCGGTCCGCCGGCCTGACCCAGTATGCCGGCACCGAATTCACCGTGCGCAACCGGTCCCAGGACGGCGTGCCGCTCGGCGCCTTCTCCAGCCTGAGCACCCGCACCAACGGCGATGTCGCGGTGAACTACGACAACGGCCAGAGCCGCGTCATCGCCCGGGTCCCGCTGGTCTCCTTCAACGATCCCGACAAGCTGCAGCGGCTCGATGGCCAGGCCTTCATGCGCACGCCCGAATCCGGCGAGGCGCGGGTGACGGATGCCGCCTCGAACGGCGTCGGCAAGCTGATCGTCGGCTCGATCGAGCGCTCGAACGTCGATATCGCCACGGAATTCACCAAGCTGATCGTCGCTCAGCGGGCCTATACCGCCAATACCAAGGTGGTCACCACGGCCGACGAGATGCTGCAGGACACCATCAACATGCGGCGTTGAGCGGGCCAAGGCGGTAGCCGGCGATGAGCCTCGACCTCGCCCTCACCATCGCCCGCAGCGGCCTGGCGGCGGTCCAGCGCAACATCGCGCAGACCGCGCAGAACATCGCCAATGCGGAAACCGTCGGCTACACGCGGAAGACGGTGCCGCAGCAGGCCCTGGTGGTGGATGCCTCCCCCTCCGGAGTGCGCACCGCCGAGGCCCAGCGGGCGGTCGATACCGCGGTGCTGAACCAGCTCGACCGGAGCCGCGGCGCGGTCGCCGCCGCCACCGCGCGTGAGGCGCTGCTGCAGGGCATCGAACAGGCGCATGGCGCATCGGGCGCCGGCGCGACGCTGGGCGATGCGGTCGGAGCGCTGGGCAGCGCCTTCACCGCGCTGCGCGCCAGCCCGGCCGATGCCGGCATGCAGCGCAGCGCGCTGGTCGCGGCGGATACGCTGACCACCCGGCTCAACGACGTGTCCCAGGCGATCGGCACCGCCCGCCAGCAGGCACAGGACGGCATCGTCCAGGAAATCAGCGATGCCAATGCCGCACTCCGGCAGATCGCCACGTTGACCTTGCAGATCAGGATCGGTCCGGCCGGCGGCAGCGCGGGGCTGGAGGATGAGCGGGACCAGGCCATCGCCCGGCTGGGCGAGAGCATGGAGGTGCAGGCGATCCACCAGCCGGGCGGCGACCTGCTGCTGGTCGCCCGCGGCGGCATCATCCTGCCGCTCGACCCCAACCGCGACGTGCTGGCCACGGCCCAGGCCGTCGTCGCGCCCGAGGCCTATCACGGCGCCGGCGGCACACTGCCCGGGGTGACGCTGGGCGGCCTCGACATCACCAACCAGATCAGCGGCGGGCGGCTCGGCGAGTACATCGCGCTGCGCGACCGCACCCTGCCCCGCTACCAGGCGGAAACCGACCTCGTCGCCGCCAATCTCGCGGATCGCTTCGCCCGCCAGGGGCTGGCGCTCTTCACCGATGCGGATGGCACCACGGTGCCCGATCTGTCGCAGCCCTATGCCGGCAGCGACCAGATGGGCCTGGCCGGGCGGCTGCGCGTCGGTGCGGCGCTGACCACCACGCCGAGCCTGCTGCGCGACGGCACCCAGGCGGTGGCGGCCAGCGCCGGCGGGCCGGATGCCTTCACCCCCAATCCGCCCGATGGCCCGGCCGGCTTCATCATCCTGCTCGACCGGGTGCTGAACTACAGCCTGAGCGCCAATGCCGCGGCGGGCGCGCCGTGGCAGCCCATCGCCAGCGCCGGCCTCGGCCCCGACGGCACGCTGGTCTCGCCCTTCTCCGCGCCGGCGAGCATCGGCGGCTACGCCGATAGCGTGACCGTCGCCCAGGTCGGCGACCGCGCCGCCGCCACCGCCGCCAGGAACAGCGCGACCAGCCTGCAGACCGCCCTGGCGGCGCGCTTCGCCACCCGCGCCGGCGTCGACGTGGATTCCGAGATGGCCGGGATGGTGACGCTGCAGAATGCCTATGCCGCCAACGCCAAGGTGCTCGGGACCCTGCAGACGCTGTGGGACATCCTGTTCGCCGCCAAACGCTGACCGAGGAGGCCGGCCCGATGACCCAGATCGCCATGCTGCGGCGGCTCGACACCGATTCGGCGGCCCTGCGGGCCCGGATGCTGTCGCTGACCCGCCAGGTGAACACCGGCCTCAAGGCCGAGGCGGTCGGCGACCTGGCGCCGCTGATGCCGCAGGCGCTGAACCTGCGGGCCGAGATCAGGCGGCGGGACACCTATGGCACGGTCATCGGCCAGGCGCTGTCGCGCACCACCGCGGCCCAGCAGACCCTCGCCCGGATCAGCGAGATCGCCAGCCAATTCGGCAATTCGGTCGCCATCAAGCTCGATCCCAACGACCCGCAGCAGCTCACCTTCGCCGCCACCCAGGCGCGCAATGCGCTGGTCGAGGTCGGCCAGTTGCTGAACACCAGGCAGGGGGATGAATATTTGTTCGGCGGCAGCGACCTGGCCAATCCGCCGATCCCCGATCCGCGCGGGCTGCCGACCAGCGGCATGGCGACGCAGATCGCCGCAGCCATCGCCACGCTCGGCGGCGGCAACGCGGCGGCGGTCGCGGCGCAGACCAAGGCCATCGCGCGCGACGACAGCGCCGGGGTGACGCCCTTCTCGGGCTTCCTGTCGGATCCCGCCAAGGGGCTCACCGAGCCGCGCCGCAGCGTGCCCTCGGCCGATGGCAACGTCACCGAGACCGGGTTGTTCGCCAATCGGAATGCCGCCGCCACCTCGACCGGCGAGACCACCGGCAGCTGGGCACGCGACCTGCTGCGCGGCTTGGCCAGCATCGCCGCGCTGACCCCCGGCCAGACCCTGTCCCAGGCGGATTTCCTCGCCCTGACGCAATCGATCCGCGGCGGCCTGCAAAGCGCGGCCAATGCGCTGGCCGACGAACAGGGCGCGCTCGGCCTGACCGAGAAGCAGCTGACCAGCGTCCAGACCCGCCATTCCGAGATGCGGGATTCCCTGCAGGTCCAACTCGCCGCGATCGAGGAAATCGACCTCGCGACGGTCCTGACCCAGTTGACGTCGACCAGGACGACGTTGGAGGCGAGCTACAAATCCATCGGCGCGATCGGCGAACTGAGCCTGACCAACTACCTGCGGTGACGCCACGGTTTCTTCCCGGGTTTCAGGCCACGTTAAGTCCGGCATGCGAGGATTCGCCTTCTCTCCGCGGCGCGGATTCGAAAGGAACAAGAATGTCCACGCTGGTCCTCGAATTGCGTCAGGGCGACATGATGGTCGTCAATGGCGCGCCGATCCGATTTCGCAACAGAACGCGTATCGAATTGGCCGCCAAGGCCCGCTTCCTCTTCGGCAAGCAGATCATGCCGCCCGAGGCCGCCACCACGCCCGCCCGGCGCATCTATTTCGCCCTGCAGACCGCCTATATCGGCACCGATGAGGAAAGGACGGGCGGGCTCGAAGCGGCCCGGGTGCTGATCGCCGAATTCCAGGTGGCGACCACCTCGGTGCTGGCGCGCGAGATGCTGCAGCAGGCGCTCGTGTTCGCCGAGGCCGATGATTGCTATCAGGCGCTGAAGCTGGTTCGCCGGGTGATGCGCCACGAGGAGGAGGTGCTCGGCCTGGCGCCGGTACCGCCGGCCCGGCAGGTCCCGGTCCGGCCCGGAAGCGAGACGCGGCTGTCGCTGCCGATTCCATTGGCACCCTGAGCAGCGCCTTGGGCGCGCCGCCCAAGGCGCTGCTCAGGGGCAACCTTGGTGGCCAAGGCCCTGCCTGGGAGTGCCGGCACCGGTAGCGCGCCTCGGAGGGATGGAGCGATCTACCCGCCCTGGGCCGTGACCAGCCCAAGGTGCCCGCGGCGCGGCGAGTATCGCTCCCGCCACGGCGGGATGCATGGTTGCGCACGCAGCGGCCGAGCGGTTGGGCTCAGGCTTTGGCGATGAGGCCGGCGCCCGGAGCGGTCGGCGCCGGCGTGGTGCCGCCCGGGACCTTCGGCGCGGCCGGTGGTCCCGGTTCGGCCGCGGCCTTGGACGGCGCGGCGACACCGGACGCGCCACCATCGGGCAGGCCCGAAGCCCCGGACTGTCGTGGCGTGGCGCCACCGATCTGCCCGGTGACATCGGCACGGGGGCGGCTGGCGGCCGAGCGATAGGCTTGGAGTTCCCGCTCGGTCGGCAGGGTCGAGGCGACGCCACCGGATTTGTCGCGGAATTCCATGACGATGATCCCCAGCGCCGCGTCCAGCCGCAGACTGGGGCTGGGCCAGGCGGAGGGTAGTCCGGCTTCGGTCGCTGCCGCCGGCGTCGCGGCGGCACTGGCGCCGCTGCTGGCCGCGGTCCCCTGGGGGATTTCCGAACTTCTGCCGATAATGGGGGAAGTGGCGCTGGGGGCGATCATGTCGGTTGCCGCGAACATTAGGTGCCTGACCGTGAAGAATGCGTAAAGCTGCGGTGGTTTGACGCCATCGGTCCGTGGCGCGACGCTGGTGGCCTTGGCCGTCTCGATTCTCCCTCCCCGCATCCCCGCTGTCCTGCTGCGCGACCAGGGCCTGACCATGGCCTGTGCCGCCCTGGGCGGCGGCTGCCTGCACCTGCTGCATGTGCCCTTGGCCTGGATGATCGGCGCCATGATGGCGACGGCTGGCCTTGCCTGGCATCGCCCGGTCGCCGTCCCTTCCTGGGCGCGGCCGGCCGGGCTGGTTTTTCTCGGCCTCGGTCTGGGCATCACCTTCTCCGGCCCGGTCCTGGCGGCGGTGACCGCGGCGCTGCCGGTCATGCTGGCCGGCGGCGTGCTCGCCATCCTCTCGGGGCTGGTGGTGGCGCAGCTATTCACCCGCCTGGCCGGGACCGATGCGCAGACCGGTTTCTTCTGCGCGGTGCCCGGCGGCGTCATCGTCATGGCGGTGCTCGCCCAGGAGGCCAAGGCCTCGGTCGCGACGGTCACCCTGGCGCAGACCATGCGGGTGCTGGTGGTGGTGCTGACCTTCCCGCCGCTGCTGGGATGGCTGGCGCCGCATGGGGATTTCTCGGATTTCACCGCGGCGCGGTCGCCGGTCTGGTGGCCGGGCCTCGCGGCCATGGTGGCGGCGGGGTTGCTGGCGGCCTGGCCGCTGCGGCTGCTGGGGCTGGCCAATCCCTGGATGCTCGGGCCCTGCGCGCTCGGCATCACCCTCGCGGCGACCGGGCATCTGCCGTCCGGCGTGCCGTCCTGGCTGGTGGATGCGGCCCAGGTGGCGATGGGCGCCTCGCTCGGCACAAGGCTGAACCGCAGCTTCCTGCTGTCCTCGCGCCGGCTGGCGATCGCCTCGGTGATCTCGGCCGGGGTGCTGTCCGTGCTGCTGACCGTGCTGGCGATCGGGATCGGTGCGCTGGCGGGGCTGCCGATGGCGGCGATGATCCTGGGCATGGCGCCCGGCGGCATGCCGGAGATGGCGCTGACCGCCAAGGCGCTGGAACTCGGCGTGCCGCTGGTGCTGGGCTTTCACCTGACCCGGACGGTGCTCTGCAACCTGCTGGTCGGCCGCATCCACCATTGGGCGGTGCGGCTCGGGTTGCTCGGCAGGGCATAGTGCAAACTCATCTCAGGCGGATACGCTTGGGGGCGTAATTTGGTAGCCAAAACAACGGTTTTGGCCCGTGCGGCGCTATTCCCGCCGCAGCACGCCATCCACCAGCCGGTCGGCCCAGCCCTGGGACTGGAAGCCCTGGCGCAGTGCCGCCTCGGAATAATCCTCCCGCAGCCAGTCGAGGAAGGGCTTGCCATCGCGCGCATGGGCCGCCGCGTAGGCGGCGAAGAAGGCGTCGAGGATGCCGGTGCGGGACTGCCGGACATGGCCATGGCGCAACGAAAGCTGCGCCATGGCCAGCGCCGGCGGGCGGCCCTGCAGCAGCATCCAGAGCCCGGCGGCAAGCCCGGTGCGGTCGGCGCCGGACTTGCAGTGCATCAGCGCCGGCTCCTGCAGGCTGCGGAAGATTTCCGCCAGCCGCAGGATGCGGTCCTTATGCGGCGCGCCGCGGCTTTCGAAGGGCGCGTCGATCTGCACCAGCCCCAGCGCCGCCGCGGCTGCCCGTGCGAGCCGGTCGGAGCCGCAATCCTCCCGCTCGCCGCGCAGGTTGATGACGGTGCGAAGGCCGAAGCGGCGGGTCGCGGCCCGCAGCTGCCAGGGTAGCGGGTGGTTGGAGCGGTAGAGCCGGCCCGGCTCCACCACCCCCCAATTACGCCAGCCGACCCGCAGGAGGGCATGGTCCACAAACAGGCTGTTGAGCCAAAGTGGGGTGGAAGTGGCATCGGCGGCGGGCATGGCCCTGGTATGCGGCGGCCCCGCCGGGATTACCAGGGGTGCCCCGCCATACGGCTATTCCATCCGGCTATTCCATCCGGGCGCCGGAAATCCGCACCATCTCCTGCAGCATGGGCCGCTGGCTGGCGGCATAGGCGGCGGCATCCTCCGGCGTGCTCCAGCTGCATTTGGCGCCGGTCTGCAGGAAGCGCGCCTGGATGGCGGGGTCGGCGGCGACCGCCTTCAGCGCGGCATTCATCTTGTCGACGATCGGCCGCGGCATCCCGGCCGGGCCGACCCAGGTGCACCAGGAGGTGACGACGAAATCCGGGATGCCCGCCTCGGCCATCACCGGCACCTGCGGCAGCGAGGGCCAGCGCT
>JAQGIA010000570.1 GCA_028291445.1 Belnapia sp. | reverse complement strand
TCATCAACAATGCCCGCGGCAGCCTGGTCGACCTCGATGCCCTGGCGGCGGCGCTGCGATCCGGCCATTTGATGGGCGCCGCGGCGGATGTCTTCCCGGAGGAGCCGGCCCGCAACGGCGAGCCCTTCCACACCCCGCTGCAGGGGCTGCCGAACGTCATCCTGACGCCGCATATCGGCGGCAGCACGGCGGAGGCGCAGTCCCGCATCGGCCAGGAGGTGGCGCGCAAGCTGATCGACTTCAGCGACACCGGCGCCACCATGGGGGCGGTCAACTTCCCCCAGGTGCAGTTGCCGGCCCGCGCCAGCGGAGCCCGCTGGATCCATGTCCACCGCGACGCGCCCGGCGTGCTGTCCCGCATCAACGAGGCTTTCGGCCGGCGTGGGCTGAACATCACGGCGCAATATTACCAGACCCAGGCCGACCTCGGTTACGTGGTGGTCGAGAGCGTCGAGGCGCGGGATGCCGCGGAAGCGATCCTCGGCGAGTTGCGGGCGCTGCCGGGCACGGTGCGGGCGCGGCTGATCTACGAGCGGAATTAGCCGGGTTTGATCCAGATCATATCCAGCCCGTAATTCTTGCGCCATATTCCCCTAATGTTTCGGCGATTTCGCGCCGGCCCCTAGGAGGAAGACGCCATGCAGGCACGTGACCTGATGTCCGGCAATCCCGTCGTCGTCGCCCCCGAGACCCCGGTGGCGGCGGTCTGCGAATTGCTCGCCGCCCGCGGCATCTCGGCGGTGCCGGTGATCGATGCAGAAGGCCGGCCGATCGGCCTCGTCACCGAGGGCGACCTGATCCGCCGCCTGGCGGAGGCGCCGCATGGCCCGCTCGGCTGGTTCCTCGCGATGTTCCGCGACCCGAAGCCGCTGGCCAAGCGCTTCGCCAAGGCGCATGGCGCGACCGCCCGCGACGTGATGTCGGCCGAGCTGGTGACCGTGGGCGAGGATGCCCCGGCGGAGGAGATCGCCCGGCTGATGGAGGCGCATCACATCCGCCGCGTGCCGGTGCTGCGCGACGGAAGGCTGGTCGGGATCGTCAGCCGGGCGGATCTGCTGCGGGCGGTGCTGCGCGCCTTGCCCCAGGCACAGCCGGAAAGCGCCCGGCAGGATGACGGCACCCTGCTGCGGACGGTCATCGCCGCCATGCGCGAGCAGCCCTGGACCGATACCTTCTGGGTCTATCCGCAGGTCGAATCGGGCATCGTCAGCCTCTATGGCTATGCCCGGTCCGAGGCGCTGCGGCAGGCGCTGCGGCTGCTGGCGCAGGACATCCCGGGCGTGCGCGGCGTCGAGGACCGGATGACGCCGATGCCCCTGGTGCTGCGCGCCGCGCTGTAACGGCGCCCCAACCAGGCGCGTTCCGCCTTCAGCGCATCGGCGGCGACACCATCAGCCCGCCGCGCGTCCACAGGTCGTTCAGCCCGCGCGGCAATTGCACGGGGCTGTCCTTGCCCAGGTGCCGGTCGTAGATCTCGCCGTAATTGCCCACCGCCTTGATGGCGTTCAGCAACCAGGCGCGGTCGACCCCGATCGCCGGGCCGAGATCACCGGTCTTGCCCAACAGGCGCTGGACCGCGGGGCTCGGGCTGGTCGCCAGCATCTGCTCGGCATTGGCCTGGGTGATGCCGAGTTCCTCCGCTTCGACCAGACCGAACATCACGTAGCGGACGATATCGAACCACTGGTCGTCGCCCTGCCGGACGGAGGGCGCATAGGGCTCCTTGCTGATGCGGTCGGGCAGCAGGACATGCGCGGCCGGATCGGGCAAGGCGGCGCGGACGGCGGCGAGCTGGCTGGCATCGCCGGTATAGCTGTCGCAGCGGTTGCTCTCGTAGGAGCGGCGGGCCTCGTCCTTGTCGGCGAAGATCACCGGGGTGAAATGCAGCCCCTGGGCGCGCGACCAATCGGTCAGGTTCAGCTCATGGGTGCTGGCCGAGACGAAGCAGATGGTGGCGCCGTCGAGCTGCTTCGCCGCGGTGATGCCGCTATTGGCGCGGACCAGGAAGCCCTGGCCATCGTAGAAATTCGGCGCGGTGAAATTCAGCCCGAGGATGGCGTCCCGCATGAAGGTCCAGGTGGTGGTCCGGGTCAGCAGGTCGACCTGGCCGGAGGCGAGCGCCGGGAAGCGGTTCTGCCCGGTCAGGTGTTGCCAGACCAGCTTGTCCGGGCTGCCGAGCACGGCGGCGGCGACGGCCCGGCAGACATCGGCATCCATCCCCTGCCAGATGCCGCGGCTGTCCGGATGGCTCCAGGCCGGATCGCCGGTCGAGATGCCACAGGAGACGGCGCCGCGGGCGCGGATGGTGGCGAGGGTCGGGCCGGTCGCCGCCACGGTCTGCGCCGTGGCGATAGCGGGCGGCAGCAAGGCGGGCGCAACCAGGGCCAGCGCGAGCAAGGCGGGTTTCAGCATCGGGACTCTCCTGGGGATCAAGGCGCGGGCATCAGGGCCGGACCGGCTTCGGCGCCAGCAGCGTCTGCGCCAGGGCGATCCCGCCGGGCACGCCCAGCGCCACCGCCAGCCGCACCGTATCCGGCACGCCGTGGTAGAAGGCCGCGAACAAGCCGCCGAAGCCGAGCAGCAGCCTGACCGGCATGGCCATCGGCGCCACCAGGAAGCCGGCATAGGCGGCGCAGATGGCGGTCAGCGCGCCGGCCTGGATCGCCGTCGCCACGATGATATCGAGCAGCGAGCCGCGCAGCATGATGCCGGGGTCGTAGAGGAAGGCGAAGCCCACCGTGAAGCCGGCGATGCCGAGCCGCGTCGCATGCATGCTGGCCATCAGCGGCGAGGATTTGGCGATGGCCGCCGCGGCGAAGGCGGCCGCCGCCACCGGTGGCGAGGCATCCGCCAGCACCGCGAAGTAGAAGATGAAGAGATGCGCCGGCAGCAGCAGCGCATCCGGCGAAAGCCCCAGCGCCTTGCTGCCCAGGTCGAGGATCTGCGGCACCCCGATGGCGGCGGCGATGATGTAGCTGGGCGTGGTCGGGATGCCCATGCCGAGCACCAGCACCGTCAGGGCCAGCAGAACCAGCAGGAAAGCGAAATTCCCCGCCGCCAGATCCTTGATGATGCCGCCGAGCGCCACGACCAGCCCGGTCGCGGTCAGCGCCGAGACGACGATGCCGGCCCCGGCGATGGAGACCGCCAGCGGCGCCATGGTCAGCCCGGCATTGGCCAGGCTGTCCAGCACCTGCCGCCAGCCCATGCGGCTGCGCCGGCGCAGCGCGGCGATGCCGACCATGGCGATGGTGGAGCAGAAGGCGGCGTAATTGCCGCTCCAGCGGTCCATCATCAGCCAGACCAGCACGATGATCGGGATGACCAGGTGGGCGTCCTGCGCGACCTCCCGCCAGGCGGGAATGTCGCGCAACGGCATCGGCGCCATGCCGGCCTGCTTGGCCTCGAAATGCACCGCGGCCAGGATGGCGAAGTAATACAGGATGGCGCCGATGGTCGCGGCGACGACGATATCCGCATAGGGGATGCCGGTGATCTCGACCATGACGAAAGCCGCCGCACCCATCACCGGGGGCATCAGCGCGCCGCCGACGCTGGCCGCGCTCTCGATGCCGGCGGCGACCACCGGGCGGTAGCCGACGCGGATCAT
>JAQGIA010000568.1 GCA_028291445.1 Belnapia sp. | reverse complement strand
TCCATCGCTTCCGCGCGCAGCAGGTGGTGCTGGCGACCGGCGGCTATGGCCGGGCCTATTTCTCCTGCACCTCCGCCCATACCTGCACCGGCGACGGCGGCGGCATGGTGCTGCGCGCCGGCCTGCCGTTGCAGGACAATGAGTTCGTGCAGTTCCACCCGACCGGCATCTACGGCTCCGGCTGCCTGGTGACCGAGGGCGCCCGCGGCGAGGGCGGCTACCTCACGAACAGCGAAGGCGAGCGCTTCATGGAGCGCTATGCGCCGACCGCGAAGGACCTCGCCTCGCGCGACGTCGTCTCCCGCGCCATGAGCATGGAAATCCGCGAGGGCCGCGGCGTCGGGCCGCAGAAGGATCATATCCACCTGCATCTGGAACACCTCGGCGCCGCGCTGCTGCATGAGCGGCTGCCGGGCATTTCCGAGACGGCGAAGATCTTCGCCGGCGTGGACGTCACCAAGGAGCCGATCCCGATGCTCCCCACCGTCCATTACAACATGGGCGGCATCCCCACGAACATCCACACCGAGGTGCTGCATCCGACCGCCACGGATCAGGACCGGGTGGTGCGCGGGCTGATGGCGGTGGGCGAGGCGGCCTGCGTCTCGGTGCACGGCGCCAACCGGCTCGGCACGAATTCGCTGCTCGACCTGGTGGTCTTCGGCCGGGCCGCGGCGCATCGGGCGGCGGAGACGCTGAAGCCCGGCGCCTCGCAGCCGCCGCTGCCGGCCCATGCCGGGGAGAAGTCGCTGGACCGGTTCGACAAGGTCCGCAACGCCAAGGGCAGCACCCCGGTCGCCGAGCTGCGCGGCACCATGCAACGCGCCATGCAGACCCATGCGGCGGTGTTCCGCACCACGGACCTGCTGCGCGAGGGCGTGGAGAAGATGAAGAAGGTGCAGGCCGGCTATGCGGACATCCGCATCGCCGACCGCAGCCTGATCTGGAACAGCGACCTGGTCGAGGCGCTGGAGCTGGACAACCTGATCGGCAATGCGATCACCACCATCGTCGGCGCCGATGCCCGGCACGAGAGCCGTGGCGCGCATAGCCACGAGGATCACCCGGACCGCGACGACCAGAACTGGATGAAGCACACCCTGGCCTGGGTCGGCGAAACCGGCGACGTGAAGCTGAACTACCGCGACGTGAAGATGCGGACCCTGACGAACGAGGTCCAGGTCTTCCCGCCCAAGGCACGCGTGTACTAGAGGACGATCCCGAGCATGGCCACCTTCACGCTGCCGAAGAATTCCACCATCCAACCCGGCAAGACCTACCAGGCCGAAGCCGGCGCGACCAACGTCAAATCCTTCAAGATCTACCGCTGGGACCCGGACAGCGGCGAGAACCCGCGTACCGACACCTACGAGATCGATCTCGACAAGTGCGGCCCGATGGTCCTCGACGCGCTGATCAAGATCAAGAACGAGGTCGATACCACGCTGACCTTCCGGCGCTCCTGCCGCGAGGGGATCTGCGGCTCGTGCTCGATGAACATCGACGGGCTCAACACCCTGGCCTGCCTCAAGCCGATCGATGATTCGGTCGGTTCGGTGAAGATCCACCCGCTGCCGCATCTGCCGGTGGTGAAGGATCTGGTGCCGGATCTGTCGCAGCTCTATGCCCAGCTCCGCAGCGTGGAGCCCTGGCTGAAATCCGAGACGCCGCCGCCGCCCGATGCCGAGCGCCGGCAGTCCAAGGAGGAGCGCGTCCAGCTCGACGGGCTGTGGGAATGCATCCTGTGCTTCTGCTGCTCCACCGCCTGCCCGTCCTACTGGTGGAATGGCGACCGCTACCTCGGCCCGGCAGTGCTGCTGCAGGCCTATCGCTGGATCGCCGATAGCCGCGACGAGGCCACCGGCGAGCGGCTGGACAATCTGGAAGACCCGTTCCGGCTGTACCGCTGCCACACCATCATGAACTGCTCGCGGACCTGCCCGAAGGGGCTGAACCCGGCAGCGGCGATCGGCAAGATCAAGCAGATGATGGTCGAGCGCCAAAGCTGAATCTGCTGTAGGCTCCCGGGCAAAAGCCCGGGGGCGTTCCATGAATCGACTGCTCGCGCTGGCGGCCTGTGTCCTATGGGCACCAGCGGCGTCGGCCCAGATCTTGACCAACCAGATCTTGACCATCGGCCATGCCGCCGTGGTCACCACCATCGACCCGCACTACCACAACCTCGGCCCCAACAATGCGCTGGGGATGCATGTCTTCGACCGGCTGGTGGACCGGGACGGCGCGGCGCGGCCTTATGCCTCGCTGGCCGAAAGCTATCGCCCGATCAGCGATACGCTGTGGGAGTTCAAGCTGCGCCGGGGCGTCACCTGGCACGACGGCCGGCCCTTCACCGCCGACGACGTGGTTTTCACCTTCGCCCGCGTGCCGGATGTGCCGAATAGCCCGGGCGGCTTCGGCGGCTTCCTGCGCGCCATCGCCCGCGTCGAGGTGGTGGATGCGCATACCCTGCATATCCACACCCATCAGCCGCATCCCTTGCTGCCGGTCGATCTCGCCTCGGTCAGCATCATCGCCCGCCACGCGGCGGAGGGCGCCGCCACCGAGGAATACAACAATGGCCGCGCCGCGATCGGCACCGGGCCCTACCGGCTCGCCGCCTGGCGCTCCGGCGACCGGGTGGAGCTGGTGCGCAACGAGAATTACTGGGGCGAGAAGGAGCCCTGGGCGCGGGTCAACGTCCGCTTCCTGCTGAACGACGGGGCCCGTACCGCGGCGCTGCTCGCCGGCGACGTCGACCTGATCGAGCAGATCCCGACCAGCGACCTGGCGCGGCTGCGGCGCGACCCCAAGCTGGTGGTGACCGAAAGCCCCAGCACCCGCACGGTCTTCCTCTCGCCGGATTACTCCCGCCCGGGTGCGACGCCGCTGGTGACGGACAATGCCGGGGTGCCGCTGCCGAAGAATCCCTTCCTCGATGTCCGGGTGCGCCGTGCCTTGTCGCTGGCCATCAACCGCGATGCGCTGGTCGACCGGGTGATGGAGGGTGCGGCCGAGGCGACCGCGCAATGGCTGCCGCGCGGCGCCTTCGGCTTCAACCCGGATATCCGCCCGGCTGCCTTCGACCCGGACGCGGCCCGCCGGCTGCTGGCCGAGGCCGGCTTCCCGGAAGGCTTCCGGCTGACCCTGGCGACGCCCAACGACCGCTGGCCGAACGACAGCCGGCTGGCGCAGGCGGTGGCGCAGATGTGGACGCGGATCGGCGTGCGGACCCAGGTGGATGCCATGCCCTTCGCCGCCTTCGTGCCGCGCCGGTCGCGCCAGGACCATGCCATGCAGCTCGGCGCCTGGGGCAGCTCGACCGGGGAGGGGTCCAATTACCTGCTGGCCATCGTCTCGACCTTCGACCGGCAGAAGCTGACCGGTGCCTCCAACATGACGCGGCATTCGGACCCGCGCTTCGACGCGCTGCTGACCCGCGGCGCCGCAACCATGGACGATGCCGCGCGGGAGGCGGTGTGGCGCGAGGCGGTGGCGCTCTATGCCACGGAGATGCCGATGATCCAGCTGGTGCAGTACATCAACACCTGGGCGCATCGTCCCGGCCTGCAGCATATGCCGCGGATGGATGAGCGGACCGTGGCGACGGGGGTACGGCCCGCCCGGTAGTCATGCGGCGCCGGGATTGGCTGACCGGCAACTGGCCTCGAACCCGTCCGAGATGAATTCCGGGCGCTTGTAGAGGCCCTTCAGCCAGCTTGCGACCATGCAGAGCTCCTCCAGCCGCAGGACTTCGTCCAAGGTGCCGGAGGGGAAGCGGATGCCGAAGCTGACGTCGAGGATGCCGAGGACTTCCTCGACCTGCTCCAGGCCGAGGCCCAGCCCGGTTTCGAGCTGGGCATGGCGGGTGAGCCTGGCCTCCTCGATACCGTATTCGTCGCGGATCACCTTCACGATCCAGCGGAACATCGTCATCCAGTTCTTCACGTCGCCGGTCGGTCTGGACATGCCTCGATCGGTACCTGACTGGCCGGTGGATGCGGCCCTGACCGCAGCCCACGAAGCCTAGCCGGCGAAGCGCGAAGAAATGGTTATCCCGAAGCGTGCTTCCCCGTGGTGGGAAGCACGCGATGGAACCACAAGCCAGACCATCATCGTCGCCCGTGATGGTCTAGCGCAGCGGCGCGGTCAGGTTGTTCGGGTCGAGCCCCAGCGCCGCGGCCGTCGCCGGATTGACCTGGCCGGTCGATTGCAGGCCGCGCCCCTGCTGGAAGCGCTCGATGGCGGATTGGGTGCCGGCACCCCAGGCGCCATCGACCGGGCCGCGATAGAAATTCATCGCCCGCAGCCGCGACTGGATGTTGCGGACCGCGGCCGGGCTGAGCGGATCGGTGGCCGGCGTGCCAGGGGCGGGACCCGCGGTCGGGCCGGCGGACAGCAACTCGGAGGGGCCGAGGCCGAGCGTCGCCGCGGTCGCCTGGTTGAGCTGGCCGGAAACCTGTAGCCCACGGCTCATCTGGAAGCGCTCCAGCGCCGCCTGGCTATCCGGGCCCCAGACGCCATCCGGCCGGCCGCTGTAGTTGCCGGACTGGCGCAGCCGTTCCTGCACCTGCATCACCGCCGCCGGCGCCAGCGGCTGGGTATAGAGCAATGAGGGTGCCTGCTGCGCCATCGCGCCGCCGGCGGCCAGCAGCCCCGCCAGAATAAGCCCCCGCTGCATCAGTCCCACCCGCTGCATCAATCCATGGTGCTGCATCGCTTGCGCTCCCGTTCCATCGGACGGCAACACGCAAGCGAGCCGCCAGTTGCGCAGCGTTACACCGCGACCGGATCGATGGTGTCTTGCAGCCAGCGCGCCAGGCCGACCAGGCGGGCATCCTGCTGCATCTGGCCCATCACCTGCACCCCGACCGGCAGGCCGCCCACCGCCAGCAGCGGCACCGTCACCGCAGGGGCGAACAGCATGGAGGACGGGATGTTGAAGACCGCATCCCCGGTCGGGCGTGGCGCCAGCGGCTGGCCCGGGACATCGCCGGCCCAGGCCGGGGCGGGACCGGGGCAGGCGAGCGCGATCACCGCATCGGCCAGCGGCGCGATCCGGGCGAAGCGCGCCTGGGCCTCCTCCCGCCGGGCCAGGGCGGCGGCGTAATCGGCCGGACCCATCGCCTCGGCCCGGGCCAGGATGGCTTGGGTGCGTGGGCTGAGCGACCCCGGGTCCTGGTCGAGCAGGGCACGCTGGCCCCAGCGGTTCTCCCAACTGGTGATGGCCCCGGCGATGGCGCGGCCCTCGGCGATGCCCTGCTCGAAGGCCTCGATCAGCGGATGGTCGCGGCGGCGCAGCAAGGTGATGCCGGCCACCTGCAA
>JAQGIA010000542.1 GCA_028291445.1 Belnapia sp. | reverse complement strand
CGTCGCAGATATGGCCGACCTGCGCCTCGGTCAGCTCCGGGTACATCGGCAGGCTCACCACCTCCAGCGCCGCCCGCGCCGTCTCGGCGCAGCCCGCCGGGCCGATCGCGGTGCGGCCCTGATAGGCAGATTGCAGATGCACCGGCACCGGGTAGTGGATGCCGGTGCCGACGCCATCCGCCCGCAGCCGCGCCTGCAATTCGGCGCGCGCCCCGGTCCGCAGCACGTATTGGTGGAAGACATGCTCGCTGTCCGGCCGGCGGACCGGCGGCGTCAGCGGGCCGCCCGCCAGCGCCGCGTCATAGGCATCGGCGATGGCGCGGCGCCGGGCATTGCCGGCATCCAGCGCGGTCAGCTTGACCCGCAGGATGGCGGCCTGGATCTCGTCCAGCCGGCTGTTCACGCCGACCATCGAGGAGACGTAGCGCTCCTTCCAGCCATATTGCCGGATGGCGGCGATCCGGTCGGCCAGTTCGAAGTCATCGGTCGCCAGCACCCCGCCATCGCCCAGCGCCCCGAGGTTCTTGGTGGGATACAAGGAAAAAGCCGCCGCCGCCCCCATGGTGCCGACCCGCCGGCCGCCGAGCATCGCGCCATGCGCCTGGGCGCAATCCTCGATCAGCGCCACGCCGGCCTGCTGGCAGGCCGCGAGCATCGGGTCGAGGTCGCAGGGCTGGCCGTAGATATGCACGGCGATGGCGGCGCGGATCGGCGGCAGGCCCGGCGGCGGGTCCTCCAGCACGGCGGCCAGCTCGTCCGGGTCCATCGTGTAGGTATCGGGGTCGATGTCGAGCAGCAGCGGCGTGGCCCCGGCCATCTCGATGGCGGCGACCGTGGCGACCGCGGTATGCGAGACGGTGGCGACGGTGCAGCCCTCGCCGATCCCGAGGCCGCGCAGGATCAGCGCCAGCGCATCGGTGCCGTTGGCGCAGCCGACCGCGCGGGTGGTGCCGAGCCAGGCGGCGAATTCCCGCTCGAAGGCCTCGCCCTCCTTGCCCAGGATGTACCAGCCGGAGTGCAGCGCGCGGGTGACCGCGGCGTCGATCTCGGCCTGCTGCGCGCGGTAGCCGGCGCCGGGGTCGGCCTGCGCGATGACCGCGGGGGCCATGATGGTCTGGGTGGCGTTCATCGTGATGTTCCTTGGGCCATCAAGTGTAGTCGGCCAGGCGGCTGCGGTACCAGTCGAGCGAGCGGGCCAGCCCCTCGTCCAGCCCGACCTGCGGCGCCCAGCCGGTGGCGGCGCGGAAGGCGCGGTCATTGGCGTGGTAGCTGCCGATGTCGATCGGCGCCCGGTCGGCCGGGAAGGATTTCACCGCGTAGGAGCCGGTCCCGCCATTGGCGGCGATCAGCCGGTCGGCGAGTTCCAGCAGGCTGGCCGGCGGCGAGCCGCCCAGGTTGAACACCCGCCCGGCCACCTCCGGCCGCGGCGCATGCTCGGCCGACAGCAGGAAGGCCCGCACCACATCGTCGACATAGGTCATGTCGCGGAGCTGCTCGCCGCCCCAGACCTCGAACCCCTCGCCGCGCAGCACCTGGCGGATCCAGATGCCGAGGAAGGTCTGCCGGGCGTCGCGGATGCGGAGGCGCGGGCCGTAGCAATTGGTCAGCCGCAGCGAGACCACCGGCCGGCCGAGCACCCGCTGCTCCAGCAGCCAATACTGCTCGCCGGCCCATTTGGAGACGCCGTTGGCATCCGGCGGATTGACCGGATGCAGTTCATCCACCGGCAGGTACAGCGGCCGGCCGTAGAATTGCCGGGTCGAGGCATGCACCACGGTCGCCTTGGGCGCCGCCTCGCGCATCGCCTGGATCAGCCGCACCTGGGAGACGGCATTGATGGCGATATCCGCCACCGGGTCCTTCTGCCCGCCCATGTGGCTGGTCTGCGCCGCCATGTTGAACAGCACGTCGATGTCCTGGGCCAGCGTATGCAGCTCCGCATCGCGCACGTCGCCGCGCACCAGCAGGACCGAGGCGCCTTCGAGATTGGCGATATTGGCGCCGCCCTCCTCGGACATCGCGTCCAGCGCCGTCACCCGCGCGCCGAGCCCGGCCAGGCTGTGGCAAAGCGCGCTGCCGAGGAAGCCGGCCCCGCCCGTCACCAGCACACGCTTGCCGCGCCAGAAGGCGGCCCTCTCGGCCTCGGTCATCGTCCAATCCTTTTCCGGCCGGGATCCCACCGGCCAATGGCTCATCATGCGGCCCCGAATACGGCGGAAGCGTGCCTACTCCCCGGCGACGGCGCGGCGCGGGGCACCAGGCGGGACATCCGGCGCGGTGTCCGGCACGGCGTCCGGCGGGTTGACCGGATGCAGCTCATCCACCGGCAGGTCGGTCGGCCGGCCGTAGAATTGCCGGGTCGAGGCATGCACGACGGTCGCCTTCGGCGCCGCCTCCCGCATCACCTGGATCAGCCGCACCTGGGAGACGGCGTTGATGGCGATATCCGCCACCGGGTCCTTCTGGCCGCCCATATGGCTGGTCTGGGCCGCCATGTTGAACACCACGTCGACGCCCTGGCAGAGCGAGTGCAGCTCCACGTCGCGGATATCGCCGCGGACCAGCAGCACCGAGGCGCCTTCGAGATTGGCGATATTGGCGCCGCCATCCTCGAACATCGCATCCAGCGCGGTCACCCGGGCGCCGAGCCCGGCCAGCGCATGGCAGAGCGCCGAGCCGAGGAACCCGGCCCCGCCGGTCACCAGCACGCGCTTGCCGCGCCAGTGGGCGGCCCGCCCCGCGTCGGTCATCGCGGACGCTCCGCGTCGGTCATCGTGGACGCTCCGCGTCGGTCATGGCGAACGCTCCGCATGGGTCATCGATCTGATCCTTCCGTCGGCGGCCCGAAACCCTGCATCAGCCTGCCACGCCCCGCACTATCGGGGTAGAATAAGGCGGAAGCGTGCCTACTCCCCGGCGATGGCGCGGCGCGACTCGCCGGCGACCCCAGCATGGCCCTGGAGCGGGCCGGATGTGGAATGATGTGTCCGCGAGGACTCCGCCGCCGGCAGGTCCGGCATCCCGGCCCGGCTGCCGCGCATGATCTCGAAGAAGCCGAACAGCAGCAGCAATTGCGCCAGCAGCATCTCGATGCTGGCCAGCAGCCGGATGCCGTCGTCGCTCGGCAGGATATCGCCATAGCCGACGGTCGAGAGCGTCACCACGCTGAAATGCAGCGCATCGGAGAAATCGATGTGGATGGCGCCGTGGGTGCTGCCGAAAAGCGGCGCCGAGGAGAGCCCGTCGGCGATCCGGTAGAGGCAGCCGAAGACCACGGTCAGCAGCGCCCAGAGGCTGGAATAGGCGG
>JAQGIA010000509.1 GCA_028291445.1 Belnapia sp. | reverse complement strand
GCCGCGCAGCGCGGCGAAGCCGATGGTGCCGGTGCCGCGGGCGCCGGTATGGCCGTCCCGCCCGCTCTCCTGACCGGCGGCTTCCAGCGTGGTGCCGCGGCCGCGGGCGACGGCGCGACCCAGGGCGACGGCGGTGCCGGATGGGGCATCCACCTTCTGGCGATGGTGCATCTCGACGATTTCGGCATCGTATTGCGCGCCCGGCAGGGCTGCCGCCATGCGCTCGGCGATGGCCAGGAACAGGTTCACCCCGGGGGCGAAATTGGCGGCATAGACGATGGCCACCTGACGGGCGGCGGCGGCGACGGCGGCTTCCTGCCCGGCATCCAGGCCGGAGGAGCCGAGGATGAGGGGTTTGCCGGCAGCGGCGGCGGCGGCGGCATGACCGGCCGCGGCGGCGGCATGGGTGAAATCGATGACGACGTCGCTGGTGGCGAACAGCGCGGCCGGATCATCCCCCCGGCCGCTGCCGCCGGCCAGGATGGCGCCGGCGGCGGTCACTTCCTCGGCCAGCAGGCGGCCCATGCGGCCATTGATGCCGGCGATGCCGATGCGGATGGCCATGCGGAGAGTCCTTTCCGGGCGCCCTGCACCGGACAGTTCCGGTCGCGCCGCACCGGCCGGTCTAATCGCCCAGGCGGCAATGCGTCCAGAGGGCAGCCTGGATCAGGGCACCTCGGCCCAGTAGGGGCGGACGCCGTAGTAGTCGGAGACGCGCTGGCCGAAATTCTTGTCGGCCCAGTCCATTTCCTCATTCGCGCCATAGTTCGGCGCGGCTTCGAGCTGGGAGCGGTCGAGGTCCACCATGTAGCCGCTCAGCTCCACGTCGTAGCGCAGCATGGACCAGGGCAGCGGGTGGTAGCGCTCGCCGATGCCGAGGAAGCCGCCGAAGCTCATCACCGCATAGGCGACGCGGCCGGAGCGCTTGTCGAGCATTACATCCTCGACCGTGCCCAGGCGCTCGGCGTGGCGGTTGTAGACCGGGGTGCCGCCGACCTTGCCGGCGGCGATCAACTGGGCGGTTTCCTCGATTGCTACGCCGGGGACGACCGCACCAGATGTATCGTTCATGCCGCCTTCGCGCATGGCCATCCGGAATCTCCTTGATAAAGGGGCGGGGAGAGGGGGGGCGGGCGGCGGTGTGGTTGGGACCGAGGATCACACCGCCGCCTGCCATGATCGCCGCCTAGGGGGGGAACGCGGCGATCCATTCTAAAACGCGGCTATCCCATCGAAGTTCCCCGCCGCCTTCAACGGGTTGCCTTCAACAGTCTGCCTTCAACGGGCCAGGCCGTCCCAGAATTCCTTGACCTTGGCGAAGAAACCCTCGGATTCCGGGCTGCTGCGACCGCCCTTGGCCGCCTCGGCCTCGAATTCCTCCAGCAGTTCGCGCTGCCGCTTGGACAGGTTCTGCGGGGTCTCGACCGAGACCTGCACGTACATGTCGCCGCGGGCAGCGCTGCGGAGGACCGAGAAGCCCTTGCTGCGCAGGCGGAACTGGTCGCCCGCCTGGGTGCCGGCCGGGATGGTGACCCGGGCGCGGCCGCCATCCACCACCGGCACTTCCACCGCGCCGCCGAGCGTCGCCTGGGTCATCCGCAAGGGGACCCGGACGAAGATATTGGCGCCGTCCCGCTGGAACAGTGGGTGCTGGCGGATGGCGACATCGACATAGAGGTCGCCGGCCGGAGAGCCGCGCAGCCCTGCCTCGCCCTCGCCCGACAGGCGGATGCGGGTACCGTCCTCCACCCCCGCCGGGATGCTGACCGAGAGGTTGCGGTCGCGCTGCACCCGGCCGGCGCCCTGGCAGACCTTGCAAGGGTTCTTGATGATCCGGCCCTGGCCCGAGCAGGTGGGACAGGTGCGCTCGATCAGGAAGAAGCCTTGCTGGGCGCGGACCTTGCCGGCGCCCTGGCAGGTCGGGCAGGTCTGCGCCGCAGCGGAGCCGGCCTCCGCCCCGGTGCCGCTGCAGGCCTCGCAGGAGACGCTGCTAGGCACCCGGACGGTGGTCTTCGTGCCGGCGAAGGCCTCCTCCAGGCTGATCTCGACCGCAGTGCGCAGATCCGCGCCACGGCCGGCAGCCTGGCGACGCCCGCCGCCGCCGCCGCGTCCACCACCGAAGCGGCCGAACATCTCCTCGAAGATATCCTCGAAGCCGGCGCCGAAGGGGTTGCCGCCACCACCGCCGCCACCACCGCCCTCGAAGGCGGCATGGCCGAAGCGGTCGTAGGCTGCGCGCTTCTCGGCATCCTTCAGGACGTCGTAGGCCTCGTTCACTTCCTTGAACTTGCCCTCGGCCTCCGCGTCGCTCTGGTTACGGTCAGGGTGATAGGCCATCGCCTGCTTGCGATAGGCCTTCTTCAGGTCGTCTTCGGTCGCCTCGCGTGAGACGCCGAGTATCTCGTAAAAATCCCGCTTCGCCATGGCCGGGGCGATATCCCCACAGGTAAGGTTCAGCGAAACGGGCCCGGCGGGGGATACCCGCGGGCCCGCGATCCGACACGCCCGGCCTTGCGCCGGACGGCCCGGGCCGAGCAAAGGTCGCGCCCGGGATGAACCCGGGCGCGTGCCTCAGCTTAGCCGGGCTTCTTCTTGCTGGGGTCGACTTCCTCGAAGTCGGCGTCCACCACCTTGTCGGAACCGGCCGGACCACCCGACGGGCCGCCCCCAGGGGCACCCCCCTGGCCGGCGCCGGCCTGCTGCTCGGCCGCCTGCTGCGCCTTGTACATCGCCTCGCCGACCTTCATCGACGCCTGCGACAGCGCTTCGGAGGCGGTGCGGATCGCCTCCAGTTCGCCGCCTTCCAGCGCGGTGCGGGCGGTGGCGATGGCGGCCTCGACCTCGGTCTTCTCGGCGGGGCCGATCTTGTCGGCGTTGTCCTTCAGCATCTTGTCGGTGCTGTGGATCATCGCCTCCAGGCCGTTGCGGGCCTCGACCGTCTCGCGGCGCTTCTTGTCGGCCTCGGCATTCGCCTCGGCCTCCTTGACCATCCGCTCGATGTCGCTGTCCGACAGGCCGGAACGGGCCTGGATCTTGATCTGCTGCTCCTTGCCGGTCGCCTTGTCCTTCGCCTGGACGCTGAC
>JAQGIA010000499.1 GCA_028291445.1 Belnapia sp. | reverse complement strand
GCTGGCGCTGATCTGGGTGGTGGGCATCCAGGCGCTGCTGGCGGGCGGGGTGCTGTGCTGGCTCGGCTGGCGGCTGCGGCGGGTGGCGCATGACCCGCATGGGCCGGCGATGGGCCGGGGCTGAACGGGCCAAGGCTGAAATGGGCCAGAGCTGAACGGGCCGGGCTGAACGGGCCGGGCCTGATCGGGGCTGGCCGGCAGGGGGCATGGACCGCCCCCCGCTTTCCGGCAACCATGGCGCCCCACCCGAGGAGCGCCTGCCTTGCCCGAAGCCCCGCCGCCGATTGTCATCCCCACCCGGGCGGCGCTGTTCACCGGCTACCTCAAGATCGGCATGTTCGGCTTCGGCGGGGTCGCCGCCTGGGCGCGCCGCGTCATCGTCGAGGAGCGGCACTGGCTGACCGAGCGGGAATACGCCGAGATCCTCGGCCTCGGCCAGATCCTGCCGGGGCCCAACGTGGGCAATGCGGCGGTGATGATCGGCCGGCGCTTCCATGGGCTGGCCGGGGCGTTGCTGGCTACCGGCGGGCTCTATTGCGCGCCGCTGATCATCCTGGTCGGGCTGTGCCTGTTCTATGACCGCTACGGCCAGGCGCCGGCGGTGGCGCCGGTGATGAACGGGATCGCCGCCGGGGCGGCGGGCATGGTGATCGGCACCGCCTTCAAGATGGCGGGCAAGCTGAAGCTGCGATGGGATGCGCTGGCGATCCTGCTGCTGGCGACCCTGGCGGCGGCGGTGCTGCGGGTGTCGCTGCCGCTGATCGTGCTGGTGCTGGCGCCGGTCTCGATCGCGCTGTCGCTGCGCCGGGCCGGGCTTATCGGCGGGGCGGCGGCACGATGACCCTCATCCTGCAGATATTGGCGACCTTCTCGATCCTGTCGCTGGTCGCGGTCGGCGGAGCCAATGCGGTGCTGCCCGAGATGCACCGCCAACTGGTCGAGCTGCATGGCTGGCTGGATGACGCGACCTTCTCCCAGCTCTATGCGCTGGCGCAGGCGGCGCCGGGGCCGAACATATTGGTCGCCAGCGTGATGGGCTGGCGGATCGCCGGGGCCGGCGGGATGGCGGCGGCGACCTTCGGGATGCTGGTGCCCTCGGCGATCCTGGCCTGGGGAGTGGCCGGGCTGACCCATCGGCTGCGCGGCGCGCCCTGGCTGAAGCCGGCCCAGGGCGGGCTGGTGCCGGTGGCGATCGGGCTGATCCTGGCGGCGGGGATCACCATGGCGCAGGCGTCCCATAGCCATGGCGTCATGCCGCTGGTGGTCGTCGCGGCCTCCACCATCATGGTGTGGCGGACGGACTACAACCCGCTGTGGATGCTGGCCGGGGGCGGGGTGCTGGGGGCGGTGTTCCTGAGCTGAGGCTCAGCGGCGACCGCCCGTAGCCCGGCCCGCAACGCCTCCGCCCCCGGCGGCGGCAGCGCGGCCTCGATCGTGCCGTGCAGCCCCCGCCAGATCGGCACCGCGACGGCCAGCGCCGCCAACCCCTTGCCGGTCAGGCTGAGGCGGCGGCCGCGGCGGTCGGCCGGGTCGATCCCCAGTTCCACCAGCCCGTCGCGGGCCAGCGGCTTCAGCGCTGCGGTCAGCGTGGTCCGGTCCATCGCCAGCAGCTGCGCCACCGGCTGCATCCCCACCGGCTCGGGCCGGTTCAGCGCCATCAGCAGCGAGAATTGCCCATTGGTCAGCCCGGCCGGACGCAGCGCCTCGTCGAAGCGCCGGGCCAGGGCGCGGGCGGCGCGCTGGGCATGCAGGCAAAGGCAGGTATCACGCACTTCCAGCGTGGTCCCGAAAGGCACGGTGGTCTCGACAGGCATGGTGGTCTCAAAAAACACGGGCTTTGACATGGCCCATTTAGGTTGATATCAACTCAACCGTCAAGTGAACCGCTTGCGGCGAAGGGAGCGAAACATGGGCTATGTGGAAGGCTTCGTGGTGGCGGTCCCCGCCGCCAATAAGGACATCTATCGCCGGTGCGCCGCCGAGGCCGCCCCGATGTTCAAGGAATTCGGCGCCACGAGGATGGTGGAATGCTGGGGCGACGACGTGCCGGAGGGGAAGCTCACCGACTTCCGCGGCGCGGTGCGGGCCGAGCCGGGCGAGGTCGTGGTCTTCAGCTGGATCGAATATCCCTCGAAGGAAGTCCGCGACGCCGCCAATGCGAAGATGCACGCGGACCCCCGCATGAAGGCGATGGGCGAGCGGATGCCCTTCGACGGCAAGCGGATGATCTTCGGCGGCTTTTCCACGCTTCTCGACGTCTGAGGGGCGCGCAGCATGCCCAACAACCATGGCGACTTCATCTGGTACGAACTGCTGACGCCGGACCCGGAGGCTTCCGCCGCCTTCTATGCCGCGGTGGCCGGCTGGCGGATGCGGCCAGCGGAAGGCACCGGCCGTGGCTACCGGATCCTCGGCACCGGCGCGGCCGATGTGGCCGGCATGCTGCCGATGCCGGGCCAGCCGGCGCGCTGGCTCGGCTATGTCGGGGTCGATGACGTGGACCGGGCGGTGGCCGGCATCCTCCGCGCGGGCGGCCGGGAGCGGATGCCGCCGACCGATATCCCCGGAGTGGGCCGCTTCGCCCTGCTGGCCGACCCGCTCGGCGTGGATTTCTACGTCATGCGCGGCGCTTCGGATGGCGTCGGCAATTCCTTCGATCCGACGCAGCCCGGCCATTGCCAGTGGAACGAGCTGACCACGCCCGACCAGGCGGCGGCGCTGGATTTCTACCTCGGCCAATTCGGCTGGGAGAAGGGCGACGCCATGCCGATGGGCGCGCTGGGCGACTACCGCTTCCTCAACCATGGGGGCCGGATGATCGGCGCCATGATGAGCCGGCCGCCGGAAGGGCCGCCGCCGGCCTGGAATTTCTACTTCGGGGTAACGGATATCGATGCCGCGGCGGCGGCCGTCACGGCGCATGGCGGGGTGATCCGCCACGGTCCGATGGAGGTGCCGGGCGGCCTGTTCAGCCTGTTCGCCGGCGATCCGCAGGGTGCGCTGTTCGGCCTGGTCGGCCAGCGCCGTGCCTGCCAGCGCCGTGCCTGAGGGTAAGGCCGAGCCTGAGGGGTAGGAGAGGGGCGCGGCCTAGCCGGCCGCCCCCAATTCCCGCAGCCGCCGGCGCAGCGCATAGACCTGGTCGAGCAGCGACAGCACCACCGGCAGCGCCTGCTCGCCGATATCGAGCCGGTCCCGCAGCGCCAGGATCAGCCGCAGCCGCTCCACGTCGATCTCCTGGAAGACCGGCGTCTCTGCATCAGCATTTGCATCGGTATCGGCATGGACGTAGCCGGCGGCGATCCAGCGCGCGAGGTCATCCGGGTCGAGTCCCTCGACGCGGGCATAGAGGATATCGAGGCTGATCATGTTCCCGCCTCCAGCCCGGCCCTGGGATTGGCGGGGTGTTCCGGCTTCCAGTCCCGCAGGAAGGCTTCCAGCGCGGCATCGGGCGGACCGATGACGACGCGGAGCGTCAGGAACAGATCGCCCGCCGGCCGGCTGCCGAGCGCCGCGACGCCCTTGCCGCGCAGCCGGATCTGCCGGCCGGTGTCGCTGCCCGCCGGCAGGGTGACCCGCAGGGTGCCGGCCGGCGTCGGCACCTCGACCGCGGCGCCGAGCACCGCTTCCTGCAAGGTCACCGGCAGGTCCAGCCGCAGATCCATCCCGTCGCGGCGATACAGCGGGTGGTCGGCCACCGTCAGCTCAATCAGCGCATCGCCGGCCGGGCCGCCTTTGTGGCCGGGACCGCCCTGGCCGCGCAGCCGCAGCACCTGGCCGGTGACGACGCCGGGCGGGATCTTCACGTCCAGCACCTGGCCATCCGGCAGGCTCAGGCGCTCGGTCGCGCCCAGCACGGCGGCGGCGAAGGGAACATCCAGCCGGTAGCTGGCGTCGCGGCCGCGGCGGGGACCCGAGGCGGCCCGGGCGCGGGCGCCGAACATCTCGGCGAAGACATCCTCGAAGCCGCCGCCATCGCCGTAGCGCTCCCCCTGGGCCGCGTCGGCATACTGGCGATAGCCGCCGGCGGGACGCTGCTCCTGGCCCTCGGCATCGATCTCGCCACGGTCGAAGCGGGCGCGGCGCTCGGGGTCGGCGAGCAGGTCATGCGCGCCGGAGACCGCCTTGAAGCGTGCCTCGGCCTCCGGCTTGCCCGGGTTGAGGTCCGGGTGGTGCTGGCGGGCCAGCTTGCGATAGGCGGCTTTGATGGCCTCGGGCGTCGCGTCGCGGGTGAGGCCCAGGGTCTGGTAGGGGTCGTCCGCCATGCGGGTATCCTTCGGGCGGGGCGGCGTGGTGGGTGCCGCCCGGCAAGTTGCCAAGTGGGTGCCGCCCGACAAGTTGCCAAGCTGCGCGCTGGCCCGGTGTGGGTCCAGCGCGCCGGTGTCAACGCGTCGGCAGTGAATGGTCGATCAGAAGGCGATGCGCGTGCCGACATACACGCTACGCCCGTCGCCGGGGTAGAATACCGCCGTATTCGCCCCCGCCGCCCGGGCATTCTGGACGGTGCCGAGATCGCTGACATAGCGCTTGTTGGTCAGGTTGCGGGCATCGAGGAAGACCGAGACGCCGGGCGCGACGGTGATGCCGGCTTCCAGGCCGAGCTTCAGGTACTGGTTGGCCCGCAGCGTATTGGCGTAATCCGCCCAGGCGCCCTGCGGCACCCAGTCCAGCACCGGGGCGACGAAGCCGCGGCCCTCGGGCGCCGTATAGGTCAGGGTGGTGCGCATCACATGCGGCGGCAGGCCGGCGATGCGGTTGTCGCCGTATTGCCGGTCGCCGCGGAAGCGGAAGTCGTTCCAGGTCCAGACCTGGCGCAGGGTGACGCGGTCGCCCGCGGCCGCCAGACCTCGGGCGAGGTCCAGGTAGCCGGCGAATTCGACGCCCTGGTTCACCGTGTTGCCGGCGTTGAAGGTGGTCGCCGGGATGCTCGGGTCCACCGTGTACTGCAGCAGCTGGCCGCGCAGGTTCGAGCGGAACAGCGTCAGGTCCCAGCCATGCCCGTCGAAGCGGCCACGGGTGCCGGCCTCGACCGTCCAGGCGCGCTGGGACTGGACCGGCGCCCAGAAGGGCTGGTTGTTCACCGTCTGCAACTGATCGGAGAAGTCCGGTACGTCCTGGCTGCGGGTGATGTTGGCGAAGAGCTGCACCTGCTCGCGCGGCTGCCAGAGCACGCCGAGCTTGGGGTTGAAGCCATCATAGCTGCGGCTGTAGCGCTGGCCGCCGAGCTGGTTCTCGTAGGCGCGCTCGTCGCGCAGCACCTTGGCGCCGGCGACGATGGCGACGCTCGGCAGCACCCAGAGCCGGTTCTCGGCGAAGCCCTCGTAGTTGGTCGCCCGCTGCACGCCGCTGGCGGTCAGCGCGCCGCGCGAGCCACGGTTGTTGCCGTATTGCAGCGCGTCGTTGGTGCCGGCGAAGTAGCGGCCGCCGATGGTCAGGTCATTGGCCAGGCCCGCCACCGTAAAGCGGCCGGTCCAGCGCGGCGCGACGCCCCAGGTGAGCCCCTCCTGGTCGATCACCTGGAAGATCGGGTGATAGAGCCGCTTGTGGGTGATCCAGGTGTCGAGGTCGAGCTGCCCCGCGTCCAGCCGGATGGTGGTCCGGTTGGCGAAGCGCTCGGCCCAGACGTTGCGCGCCTGGTTGCCGGCGATGGCGGCGGCGGCGGCGATCTGCGGCCGGCCCAGCGCATCGCCCAGGCTGAGCGAGCCGGGCAATTGCTGCCGGATGATATAGGCGCCGGCATAGAAGCGCGTCTCGACCCGGTCCGAGATCCGGTAGCCGGCATTGGCGTTGAATTGCTCGTATTGGCTGCGGCTGTGCTGCCGCCAGCCGTCCGAATGCGCCACGCTGCCGGCGGCCAGCGCATCCCCGTCGCCGAAGACCGCCGAGGCTTGGCCGGAAAGCCGCCAGGTGCCGAAGCTGCCGCCCTCGGCCCGCAGGCTGTACTGCTCGGTCGCGGTGCGGGCGGTGGGGGTGATGAAATTCACCGCCCCGCCCAGGGTGGAGCCGCCGAAGGGCAGCGCATTGCCGCCGGGATAGACCGCCGCCGCCCGCAGCGCCGAGGGGTCGACCTGGTAGAAGTCGCCGCTGCCATCGGCGAGGTTCACCGGGATGCCGTCCTGCAGCACCTCGATGCCGCGCAGGTGGAAGCCGCGGGCAATGCCGGAGCCGCGGATCGAAAGCCGCAACTCCTGGCCGTAGCGATTCTGCACGAAGACGCCGGGGGTATCGGCCAGGACGTCGCGCAGGGTGAAGGCGTAGCGGTTGGCGAATTCCTGCTGGTCGACGAAGCGGACCGCGGCGGGGGTGCGCTCCAGCGCCTCCCGCTGGGCGGCGACGGAGGGGGCGGTCAGCGACCCGGGTTGCGGCGCGGTCACCACGAGGTCGGGCAAGACGGTTTGCGCCAAGGCGGGGCCGGCGAGGCCGGACAGCAGCAGGGCGCGCCGGGCGGCGCGCGGAATGGGCGGCATGGCAGGGGATTTTCCTGACGGCGGGACGACCGCGCCGGGGACCGGCGACAGATCTACGGCACCGGGGGACCGGCGCGGCGGGCGCATGCGTCAGGCGGTGGGCGGGGCCCTCGGTTGCTGCGGCGGGGCGCGGGCCGGGGCGGGCGGCAGGCCGGCGACCCGGGGCGGGATGGCCCGGGCATAGGCGAGGCGGACGGCGGGCAGACTGGGCGCCGCGACC
>JAQGIA010000485.1 GCA_028291445.1 Belnapia sp. | reverse complement strand
CATGGTTCCGCCGTCATCGGGCCGATTCTAAGTGCGAACGATAACAGCCGTGAGGCTGTCGCACTCGCTGCCTAGGAATAGGTAAGCGCGGTTCGGGGGGCACCGGGCAACAGAAGCCCCCCACTTTAATCAAAAATAAGGTGTCGCTCCCACTTCCGTGACTGAAGACAATCACATAATAATAAGTGGGGAGTTCGATGCATGAGCGATTCGCCGGCCCGGCCTGACAGCTTGTTGCCTTATGCGATTTGGACTGAAGAGGCGCTTCGCGCCGTCGTCCAGGATGCGCTCATCCATACCGCCAAGCATGGCCTGCCCGGCGAGCACCACTTCTACATCACCTTTCGAACCGACCATCCCGGCGTCAGCATTCCCGGTCATCTGCGGGCCCGCTACCCGCAGGAAATGACCATCGTGATGCAGCACAAATTCTGGGATCTTTCGGTGGATCACGGGACCGGCAGCTTTTCCGTCGGCCTGTCCTTCGGCGGCGTGCCGGCGATGCTGACCGTGCCTTTCCGGGCACTGACCGCCTTCGCCGACCCGCATGTCCGCTTCGGACTGCGCTTCCAGAGCCGCCCGGCCGAGGAAACCGTCGAGCCCGAAACGCCGGAGATCGCCGCCGCGGCACCAAGCCAGGTCGTCAGCCTCGACAGCTTCCGCCGCCGCCCTGCCCGCGACTGACCCCATGGGGCGGTTGCGCCGGTGCCGGTTTGTCCGGTGCCAGGGACGCCGGTTGGCTTAACCGCGCGCCTGGGGTATCTCCCCGCCAAGCCGATCGCGCCGCCGGAGGGACCCGCGGCGCCCTGCGCGGAGACCCGCCCGTGACGTCTTCCCCTAATTCCGACCTTGCGCCGCCGCCCGACGTGGATGCCGGCCCGGTGTCTTCGCCAACCCGCCCCTCTGCCTTCCGCTACAGCCCGATGTTCCCGCTGGGCGAGGATGAGACCCCCTGGCGGAAACTGCCGATCGCCGGTGTATCGACCATCCAGGTCGAGGGTAGGACCGTGCTGAAGGTGGCGCCCGAGGCGCTGGAAGAACTCGCTTTCCAGGCGTGCAAGGATGTCTCCCACCTGTTACGGCCAGCGCATCTGGCGCAGTTGGCCAAGATCCTGCAGGACCCGGAGGCTTCCGCGAACGATCGTTTCGTCGCGCTCGACCTGCTGAAGAACGCCAATATCGCCGCCGGCGGCGTGCTGCCCATGTGCCAGGACACCGGCACCGCCATCGTCTTCGGCAAGAAGGGCCAGCGCGTCTGGGTCGAAGGCGATGAGGAGGAGGCGCTGAGTTACGGCGTCCACCGCACCTATACCGAGACCAACCTGCGCTATTCGCAGATGGCGCCGCTGTCGATGTTCGAGGAGGTCAATACCGGCAACAACCTGCCGGTCGACTTCGCCATCATGGCGCAGCCCGGCGAGCACCATGCCGATGAGCTGCACCTGATGTTCGTCCTCAAGGGCGGCGGCTCGGCCAACAAGACCTTCCTGTTCCAGCAGACCCGCGCGGTGCTGAACAAACCGAAGATGCTTGCCTTCCTGGAAGAGAAGATCAAGACGCTGGGGACCAGCGCCTGCCCGCCCTACCACCTGGCGATCGTCATCGGCGGCACCAGCGCCGAGACCACGCTGAAGACGGTGAAGCTGGCCAGCACAAAATGGCTGGATGCCCTGCCTACCAACGGCGACAAATCCGGCCATGCCTTCCGCGACCCGGCGCTGGAGGCGGAGGTGCATAAGCTGACCCAGAACCTCGGGATCGGTGCGCAATTCGGCGGCAAATACTTCTGCCACGATGTCCGCGTGGTGCGGCTGCCGCGGCATGGCGCCTCGCTGCCCATCGGCATCGGCGTGTCGTGCAGTGCTGACCGGCAGATCAAGGCGAAGATCACGCCGGAAGGGGTGTTCCTGGAGCAGCTGGAACACGATCCGGCGCATTACCTGCCGACCGCCACCGACGACATCCTGGGCGGCGACGTGGTGAAGATCGACCTGAACCAGCCGATGGCCGCGATCCGGGCGGAATTGTCGAAGCATCCGGTGAAGACCCGCGTGTCCCTGACCGGTACGGTGGTGGTCGCCCGCGACATCGCCCATGCCAAGTTGCAGGAGCGGATCGAGGCCGGGCTCGGCCTGCCCGACTACATCAAGGACCATCCGGTCTATTACGCCGGCCCGGCCAAGACGCCGGAGGGCTATGCCACCGGCAGCTTCGGCCCGACCACGGCGGGGCGCATGGACAGCTATGTCGCGGGCTTCCAGGCCGCTGGCGGCTCGCTGGTGATGCTGGCCAAGGGCAACCGGAGCAAGGCGGTGCTGAACGCCTGCAAGCAATATGGCGGCTTCTACCTCGGCAGCGTCGGCGGCCCCGCCGCAAGGCTGGCGCAGGACTGCATCCGCAAGGTCGAGGTGCTGGAATACCCGGAGCTGGGGATGGAAGCGGTCTGGCGGATCGAGGTCGAGGATTTTCCCGCGTTCATCGTGGTCGATGACAAGGGCAACGATTTCTACGAGGGGCTCGAGTGATGCCGCGCATCCATATCTCCTCGGGCTCCCGCTTCGAGGATGAGATCGGCTATTCCCGCGCCGTGGTCGATGGCGATTATGTCTGGTGCTCCGGCACCACCGGCTACGATTACGCCAAGATGACCATCGTGGACGACGTGGTCGGCCAGGCGACGCAATGCTTCGAGAACATCGCGGTTGCGCTGGCCCAGGCCGGGGCCAGCCTGGACGACGTGGTGCGGGTGTTGTTCATCGTGCCGAACCGGGCGGATTGGGAGCCCTGCTGGCCCATCATCAAGCGCTACCTCGGCAAGGCCAGGCCCGCCTCCACCCTGATCCACGCCGGGTTGCAGACCGATGCCATGCGCATCGAAATCGAAGTCACCGCCCACCTGCCCAAGGGATCCGCCTGATGCGCTTCGCGGTCGATCGGCTGGACCACCTCGTCATCAACTGCCGGGACGTGGAGGTCATGGCCTCCTGGTACCAGCGCGTCCTCGGGATGGAGCGGGAGGATTTCGGCTCGCCCCCCCGCATCGCACTGAAATTCGGCGGCCAGAAGATCAACCTGCGCCCGGTCGCGGTCCCGCAGGCGGAGTGGATGGCGGCCGAGGTACTGGCCGCCGGCACCCAGGACCTTTGCTTTATCGTCGCGGTGGCGCCGGAGGAGATCATCGGCCAGTTCCATGCCTGCGGCGTCAAGATCGAGGCCGGGCCGGTCACCCGCATCGGCGCGCTCGGCGCCATGGGCTCGGTCTATTGCCGCGATCCCGAGGGCAACCTGATCGAGGTTTCCAGCTACTCCACCTGATGCCCTGGAACATCCTTCGGGCCTGACCCACGTTGGCCTCTGCGACCCCGCATCGCAGAGGAATGCCCTGATGGCCGATACCCGTACCGAAACCGACAGCCTCGGCAGCATCGATATCGCCGCCGAGCGCTATTGGGGGCCGCAGACGGAACGCGCCCGCCGGCTGTTCCGCATCGGTACGGAGCATTTCCCGCCCCTGCTGATTCGCGCCGTCGGCCTGCACAAATGGGCCTGCGCCGAAGCCAACGAGCGCCTGGGCGAGCTGCCCGGCGACCTCGCCGGCCCGATCCGCCAGGCGGCGCAGGAAATCGCCGACGGGCTGCGCGACGCCGACTTCCCCCTGCCCGTCTGGCAGACCGGCTCCGGCACCCAGACCAACATGAACGCCAACGAGGTCATCTCGAACCGCGCCAACGAACTGCTCGGCGCCCCGCTCGGCACCCGCAAGCCGGTGCATCCAAACGACCACGTCAACCGCGGCCAATCCTCGAACGACAATTTCCCGACCATGATGCACATCGCCGCCGCCGAGGCGGTGGAGGGCCGCCTCATCCCGGCGCTCGGGCATCTGCATGCCGCGCTGTGGCAGCGGTCGGAGAAATGGGCCGGCATCATCAAGATCGGCCGCACCCATCTGATGGATGCGGTGCCCGTCACCCTCGGCCAGGAATTCGGCGGCTGGGCGCGCCAGGTCGAGCTCGGCATCGAGCGGCTGCGCGGTGTCATGCCCCGGCTGCTCTCGGTCCCCCAGGGCGGCACCGCGGTCGGCACCGGCCTCAACCGCCATGCCGATTTCGATACGGTCTTCTGCCAGATTCTCGCCGAGCGCGCCGGTCTCGCCTTCACGCCCAACCCGAACAAGTTCGAGGGCATGGGGGCGCATGACGCCTTCGTCGAGCTGCAGGGGGTGATGAACACCATCGCCGTCTCGCTGAACAAGATCGCCAACGACATCCGCCTGCTCGGCAGCGGCCCCCGCTCCGGCTTCGCGGAGCTGGTGGTGCCGGCCGATGGCCTCTCCAGCAGCATCATGCCCGGCAAGACCAACCCGACCCAGTCCGAGGCGATGACCATGGTCGCCGCCCAGGTCATGGGCAATACCACCACCGTCACCATCGCCGGTGCCCAGGGGCACCTGGAGCTCAACGTCTTCAAGCCGGTCATCATCTTCGCCGTGCTGCAATCGGCGACCCTGCTGGCCGATGTCTCCGAGAGCTTCGCCGAGCATATGGTCCTGAAGCTGGAGCCGAACCGCGAGCGCATCGCCGAGAACCTGGCGAAATCCCTGATGCT
>JAQGIA010000443.1 GCA_028291445.1 Belnapia sp. | reverse complement strand
CGCTCGACCACGTCGCCGTCGTACCAGTCGCCCTGCTCGACATCGACCAGGCGGCGCACGCTGTCGGCGTCGAGGTTGCGGAGGTTGGAGACGACATCGACCTTGCCGACCCGGTAGCGGACCCCTTCATCCACGGAATAGGTGACGAAGAAGCCCGTGCGGTCGGCGGCCAGCTCGGCCGTCGCATTGGTGACCTGCACATCGGCATAGCCGTTGCGCAGGTAGTAGCGCCGCAGCAGTTCGCGGTCGAAGGCCAGCCGCTCGGGGTCGAACTGGTCGGAGGAGGACAGCAGCCGGTACCAGGCCTGCTCCTTGGTGGCGACGACCTCCTTCAGCCGGCTGTCGGAATAGGCGCCGTTGCCGACGAAGTTGATCCGCGCGACCAGCGCCGCCTCGCCTTCCTGGATCTCATAGACCAGGTCGACGCGGTTCTGGTCGAGCTGGATGATCTTCGGCTCGACGGTCGCGGCGAAGCGGCCACGGCGGGCATAAAGCTCGGAGATGCGCTGGCGGTCGGCCTGCACCGCCTGCGGGGTGAAGACCGCCCGGCCGCGCAGCTGGATTTCCTTGCTGAGCACGTCGTCCGAGATCTTGCGGTTGCCCTCGAAGGCGACGCGATTGACGATCGGGTTCTCGGCGACCTGCACCACCACGCGGGAGCCTTCGCGCCGCACCTGCACGTCGCGGAACAGGCCGGTGGCGAACAGCGACTTGAGGCTGCGGTCCAGCCGGTCCCCATCGAAATTATCGCCCGGCTGCAACAGCATGTAGGAGCGGACGGTATCCGCCTCGATCCGCTGGTTGCCGGTGATGTCGACCGCGGTGACCAGGCCATCCGGCGCGGCGCGCACCGGCGTTGCGCGCTGCGGACCCCGCGGGACAGGCCGCGGCTGGGCTGCCGGCTGGGCCTGGGCCAGTTGCACCCGGCCCCGATTATGGGCTGAGCCCTGAGGCCCTCCGGACGGCCGGGGCTGCGCTCCGGCCATCGCCGGGAGCAACCCCGTGGCGACGCAGGCGGTGGCAAGCAGGATGACGCGGAGTGAGAGGGACAAAGGGCAGGCCCGTAGCTTGGGGGTTCAGCGAGCGGCCGGAGGATAGCCGCCAGCATCCGCCGCCGCCACCCCCGCACCTCGCGCTCCTGCTAGCAGCTTTGCCAAGGACTTAGCCAGCCCGGCGCGGATCCCACCGCAGGGAACCTGCCGGCCGGACCCGGAATGGTTGGCCCGGGGCGGGGTTCAGCCGACCAGCCCCGCCACCCAGCGGCCGATGGCCCCACCGGCGATGTCGTTCCAGGAGGCGAAAAGGAACAGCGTCACCAGCACCGCGAATCCGGCGCGGAAGCCATATTCCTGCGCCCGGGCCGGCAGCGGCCGGCCGCGAATCGCCTCCGCCGCATAGAAAACCAGATGGCCGCCATCCAGCAGCGGGATGGGAAACAGGTTCAGCAGGCCGAGGCTGACCGACAGCAGCGCCATCAGCGTCACCAGCGGGGCGATGCCGAGCGAGGCGGCCTCACCGGATACCTCGGCGATGCGGATCGGCCCGCCCAGTTCCTTGGCGCTGCGCTCGCCCATGATCATCTCGCCGATGCCGTGCAGGGTCTGCCAGGTGACGTCGGCGGTCTGCTCCGCCCCGGCCACCAGGGCCGAGAACGGGTCCAACCGCTCGAATCGGCCGGCGCCGCCCTGGATGCCGAGCATGCCGACCGGGCCGTTCGCGCCCTCCCGCGCATCGGGCACCACCGTCACCACGCGATCGGCGCCCTCGCGGGTGATGGCGACGGCGACCGCCTGGCCGGGGCGCGGCTGGATGTAGCGCTGCACCTGCTCGAAGCGGGAAACCTTCTGGCCATCCAGCGAGACGATGGTATCGCCCGGCTCCAGCCCGGCCCGGGCGGCGGCCGAGCCCTCGACCACCGCGCTGACCCCGGTGCCGCCGACCGGCCGGCCGACGGTCGCGTAGAGGCCGGCGAACAGCAGGATGGCGAGCAGGAAATTCGCCACCGGCCCGGCGGCGACCACGATGGCCCGGCTGGATACCGGCTTTTCGTGGAAGGTCTGCCCGGCCCGCCAGGCGGCGCGCGCCTCCGGCGTCGCATCCTCCGGCGTCTCCTGGCCATGCAGCTTGACGTAGCCGCCGAGCGGGATCCAGCCGAGCCGCCATTCGGTGCCACGCTTATCGGTGCCGCGCAGGAGCGACCGGCCGAAGCCGATCGAGAAGGCATCCACATGCACGCCGCGCCAGCGCGCCGCGAGGTAGTGCCCCATCTCATGCACGAAGACGAGCACGCCGAGCACCACCGCGAAGGCGAGCAGCGTGCGGGGGAGTGTGCCAATCTGGGCCAGCAGTTCCAAGGCGGTCGCTCCTGCCACCGACCAGGGTGGCGTCAAGGATGTGGCGTCAAGCTCTACGCAGCGGCGCGACGGGCGGCGAGCCGTCCCGCCTCACGCCGGGCTTCGTCGTCCAGTGCCAGCACGGCATCGAGGCCGTCGATCACCGGATTGCCCAGCACCGCCAGCGTATCCTCGACCACCGCCACGATATCGAGGAAGCCGAGCCGCCGGTCGAGGAACAGCGCCACCGCGACCTCGTTCGCGGCATTCAATATGGTGGTGGCGCCCTGCCCCGCCTGCAACGCCCGCCGGCAAAGCGCCAGGGCGGGAAAGCGCTCCAGGTCGGGGGCGAAGAATTCCAGCCGGCCGAGCCCGACCAGATCGAGCCGCGGCAGGTCGACCGCCATCCGCTCCGGCCAGGCCAGGGCATGGGCGATCGGCGTCCGCATATCCGGCGTGCCGAGCTGCGCCAATACCGAGCCATCGGCGTAATGCACCAGTCCGTGCACGGTCGATTGGGGATGCACCAGGATCTCGATCCGCGCCTCCGGCACCGGGAAAAGCCGGGCGGCCTCGATCAGTTCGAGCCCCTTGTTCATCATGGTGGCGCTGTCGACCGAGATCTTGGCGCCCATCTTCCAGATCGGGTGGCGCACCGCGATCTCCGGCGTCGCCGCCCGCATGGTCGCCAGGTCGGCGGTGCGGAACGGCCCGCCCGAGGCGGTGAGCACGATCCGCTCGATCGCCGCCGGGTCGCGCGTATCCAGCGCCTGGAAGATGGCATTGTGCTCGCTGTCCACCGGCAGCAGCGTCGCGCCGGAGGCGGCGGCGGCGGCCAGCACGATCTCGCCGGCGCAGACCAGGCTTTCCTTGTTGGCCAGCGCCATCGTCCCGCCATGGCCGAGCGCGGCGAGGGTGCTGCGCCGCCCGGCGGCGCCGACGATGGCGGCCATGGTCCAGTTGACCGGGCGGGCGGCGGCCTCGATCACCGCCTCGGGCCCGGCCGCGGTCTCGATGCCGGAGCCGGCCAGCGCCTCACGCAAGGCGGTGTGGCAATCGGGGTCCGCGACCACGGCCAGCCGGGCGGAG
>JAQGIA010000433.1 GCA_028291445.1 Belnapia sp. | reverse complement strand
ACCCGGCCGATTTCGCCCATGTGCCGCATGTGGTGCTGCGGGTCGGCGCCGGCGGCCAGGCCATGGAGCATTTCCGCAGCCGCGGGATCCGCCAGATCGTGATGTGCGGCCGGGCGACCCGGCCCTCCCTGCTCGCGGTGCGGCCGGATGCCGGCATGGCCAAAATCCTGCTGCGGATCGGCAAGGCGGTGTTCCAGGGCGACGACGGGCTACTGAAGGGCGCCGTCCGGGTGCTGGAGGAGGATGGCTACGAGATCGTGCCTTCCCAGGCCATCGTCCGCGACATCCTGCCCGAGCCCGGCCTGCTGAGCGTCGCGGCGCCGGATGAGCGCGCGCTGGAGGATATCCGCCGCGGCATCGCCGTGGTCCGCGCGCTGGGCCGGGTCGATGTCGGTCAATGCGCCGTGGTGCAGCAGGGGTTGGTGCTGGGCGTCGAGGCGATCGAGGGGACCGATGCGCTGCTCGCGCGTTGCGCCGGACTGCGGCGGGAAGGGCCCGCCGGGGGACGGGATGGCGTGCTGGTGAAGCTGGTGAAGCCGGGGCAGGATCGCCGGGTGGACCTGCCGACCATCGGCCCCGTCACCATCGAGAACGCAGTGGCGGCGGGGCTCGCCGGCATTGCGATCGAGGCGGGCGGCACCATCGTGGTGGATCGGCCGGCGACGGTGGCGGCGGCGGATGCGGCGGGGCTCTTCCTCATCGCCCTCAAGCCGGATGATTTGCAAGCAATGGAGACGATGCCATGAGCAAGTTCCTGCACACCATGATCCGGGTCGGCAACCTCGACCGCAGCGTGAAATTCTACACCGAGCTGCTAGGCATGAAGGAGCTGCGCCGCCGCGACGTGCCGGACGGCAAGTACACCCTCTGCTTCCTCGGCTATGGCGAGGGCAATGCCGAGGGCCAGGGCGAGATCGAGCTGACCTACAACTACGGCACCGACAAATACGAGCAGGGCAACGCCTTCGGTCATCTCGCGGTCGGCCTGCCGGATGTGGCGGCAGCCTGCGAGAAGGTCCGGGCCGGCGGCGGCAAGGTGACGCGGGAGGCCGGGCCGGTGAAATTCGGCACCACCATCATCGCCTTCGTCGAGGATCCGGACGGCTACAAGATCGAACTCATCCAGCGCTAAGCGCCATGTCCGATGCGCTGGGCCTGTTGCGGGATCTGGTCGAGGTCCCGGAGCGGCTGGGCCGGCGCGTCATCGGCCAGCCGCGCATCCGCCTCGCCGTCACCGGCCTGACCCGGGCGGGAAAGACGGTTTTCCTGACCTCGCTGGTCGCCAATCTGCTGGCGGCGGGGCGGGGCAAGCGAACCCTGCCGCTGCTGGAAGCGGCGGCGGGCGGGCGGCTGCGCGGGGTGCGGCTGGTGCCTTCCGGCAGCGAATCCCTGCCGCGCTTCGACGCCGCGGCGCATCTGGCGGCACTGGCGGCCGAGGTGCCGGCCTGGCCGGGCCGGACGAATGACCTCTCGACGCTGGAACTGACGCTCGAGCTGGACCGCGGCGGGATGCTGGGCAGCTTGCTCGGTGCCCGGACCGTGACCCTCGAATTGCTCGACTACCCCGGTGAATGGCTGCTCGACCTGCCGATGCTCGACCAGGATTTCTCGGCATGGTCGGCCGCGACCCTGGCCCGGCTGCGGCGCGGCCGGCGGGCGGCTGCCGCGCGCGGCTTCCTCGACTGGGTCGAGGCGCTGCCGCCCGGCGCTCCGGCGGATGAGGCACTGGCCCGGCGCGGCCATGCTTTGTACCGCGACGCCTTGCGGGAATGCCGGGACAGCCTGGGCTTCCGCTTCCTCCAGCCCGGCCGGGTGCTGAATCCGGGGCCGCGGGGAGAAACGCCGCTGCTGTGGTTCTTCCCGCTGCCGCATCCCGGGACGGGCGGCCTGGCCGGGCTGCTGTCCCGGCGCCATGCCGCCTATATCGAGGCCCAGCGGAGCGAGTTCTTCGAGCCCTATTTTCGCCGCTTCGAGCGCCAGGCGGTGTTGGTCGACGTGCTCGGCGCGCTGCACGCCGGGCAGGATGCCTTCGAGGATACCGCCGAGGCCCTGGCCGCCATCGCCAATGCGCTCCGTTACGGCGGAGGCTGGCTGGATTGGCTGACCGGGGCCGGCGTTTCCCGCGTCGCCTTCGCCGCGACCAAGGCGGACCACGTGCCGGCGCGGCAGCGGGATGCGCTGGCGGCGCTGCTGGGCGCGCTGGTCGCGGCGCCGCAGGGCCGCGCCACCGAGGCGGGGGTCACCACCAGCGTGCATGCCCTGGCTGCCATCCGTTGCACCGAGGATGACGTGGCGACGCTGGAGGGCAGGCCGGTGGCGGCGGTACGCGGCGTGCTGCTGGCCAATGGCCGCAGCGCCCGGATCTATCCCGGCGAAATCCCGCTGCGGCCGCCCGAGCCCGAGTTCTGGGCGCATGGCTTCTTCGAGATGCCGGAATTCCAGCCGCCCCGGCTGGACGCGGCCGGTGGGTCCGGCGTTCCGCACCTCGGGCTGGATGCGCTGCTGGCGGCGCTGATCGGAGACCTGTTGTGAGCGACGCGCCGAAGGGGCCATCAAGGGGACCCCAGGTGATCCTGGAAGACAGCGCGCCGGTGGCCCCGCGGCTGGATTTCGAATGGGAACAGGCGGTGGTGCCGGTGACGGTGCCGAAGTTGCGTGGGCGCTGGTCCGGGCTCGGTCGGGCGGCGGCCGGTGCGGCCGTGCTGGGGCTCGGGCTGGCGGCGCTGGATTCGGCGAATTTCGTGCTGGACCAATTCGGCCGTGGCCCGGTGCAGGGCTGGGCGACGCTCGGCGTGGTGGTGGCCGGCTTCGGCCTGCTTGCCTCCGGCGGCATCCGGGAACTGCGGGGTCTGCTGGCGATCCGCGCGGTGGAGCGGGCGCGCGGCGCCTTCGCCCGGCACGACCTGCCGGCGGCGCGGGCGGAGGCGC
>JAQGIA010000393.1 GCA_028291445.1 Belnapia sp. | reverse complement strand
TCCTGCGGATCATGCGGGGGCCCCGGTCGGTGTGAAGAAGGCTTGCAGCCGCCGCAGCCGCTCGCCGCCCGCATCCGCCTCATGCAGGGCAGGGGCGGGCGGCAGGCGGTCCTGCAGGTGGCAGGCGGCGCGATGGGCGAAGCCCTCCAGCAGCGGTACCTGCTCCCGGCAGATCGCCTCGGCATGCGGGCAGCGGGTATGGAAGCGGCAGCCCGGCGGCGGGGCGATCGGGCTCGGCACGTCGCCCTCGATCGGCGGGGCTTTCGCACCCGTCCCCGGCACCGAGGCGAGCAGCGCCCTTGTATAGGGATGCCGCGGCGCGGCGAAGACTTCATGCGCCGGCCCCTCCTCGACGATCTGCCCGAGGTACATCACCGCCACCCGGTCGGCGATGTGCCGCACCACGCCGAGGTCATGGCTGATCAGCACGAAGGTGAGGCCGAGGTCGCGGATCAGATCGCCCAGCAGGTTCACCACCTGCGCCTGCACCGAGACATCGAGCGCGCTCACCGGCTCGTCGCCGATGATCAGCTTCGGCCCGCTGGCGAGCGCCCGGGCGATGGCGATGCGTTGCCTTTGCCCGCCGGAGAATTCATGCGGCCAGCGCCGCGCGCTCTCGGGCCGCAGCCCGACGCGCTCCAGCAGCTCGGCGACCCGCGCCCGCTCCCCGCCGCGCGGCACGATCCGGTGCAGCCGCAGCGGCTCGGCGATCGCCGCCTCCACCGTCATGCGCGGATCGAGGCTGGCAAACGGATCCTGGAAGATGAGCTGCATCTCCCGCCGCCGCGCGCGCAGCCCGGCCGCCGACAGCGCCCGCAGATCCTCGTCCTCGAAGCGGATGCTGCCCGCATCCGGCTCGATCAGCCGCAGCGCCAGCCGCCCGAGCGTCGACTTGCCGCAGCCGCTCTCGCCGACGATGGCGAGCACCGTGCCGCGCGCCACGTCCAGCGAGACGCCATCCACCGCCCGCACCGCACCGCGCGCCCGCCCCAGCATGTCCCGCACCGGGAAATGCTTGCGCAGATCGCCGAGCTCCAGCAGCGCCTCGCTCATGCCGCCAGCACCTGGTCGAGCGGCGCGCGCCAGCAGGCGCTGGCATGACCGGGCGTGACCTCGACGAGTGGCGGCTGCCGGGCGCAATCCTCGCCGCGGAAGGGGCAGCGCGGGGCGAAGCGGCAGCCCTCGGGCGGATGCAGCAGGTCCGGCACCGTGCCCTCGATGCTGGCGAGCCGCCCGGCCCCGCCCTCGATCCGCGGCGCCGCGCCGAGCAGGCCAACCGTGTAGGGATGCTCCGGCCGGGCGAACAAGGTCGCGGCCTTCGCCCGTTCGGCGACCCGCCCGGCATACATCACCACCACCTCATCGGCATGGTCGGCGACCACGCCGAGGTCGTGGGTGATCAGCACCACCGCCGTCCCGGTCTCCCGCTTCAGCTCGTCCAGCAGGGCCAGGATCTGGGCCTGCACGGTGACATCGAGCGCGGTCGTCGGCTCGTCGCAGATCAGCAGCCGCGGCTTGCAGGCCAGCGCCATGGCGATCATCACCCGCTGCCGCATGCCGCCCGAGAGCTGGTGCGGGTATTGCGCCGCGCGCCGCGCCGCATCGGGGATGCGGACGCGGGCCAGCATCTCCACCGCCCGGTCCATGGCGGCGCGGGGCGACAGGCCCTCGTGCAGCCTGAGCGCCTCGGCCACCTGCTCCCCGGCGGTGAAGGCGGGGTTGAGGCTGGTCATCGGCTCTTGGAAGACCATCGCCAGCTCGCGCCCGCGGCGGCCGCGCCATTCCTCCGGCGTCAGGGTCGCCATCTCCCGCCCGCGCAGGCGGATGGAGCCGGCCAGGCGCGCCGCCGGCGGCAGCAATCCCATGATGGCGAGTGCCGTCACCGACTTGCCACAGCCGCTCTCGCCGACCACCGCCAGGGTCTTGCCCGCCTCGACCGAGAAGGAGATGCCATCCACCGCCCGCAGCATCCCGCGGTCGGTGGCGAAGGTGACCGCGAGGTCGCGGACCTCGAGCACCATCAGGATGTGGGCCCCGCCAGCGCCGCCTCGATCACCTCTCGGTCGAAGACCCCGGGATGGTCGCGCCCGGCCAGGAAGCGGCGGAAGCCGGCATAGCGCTGGCGGGAGACGGCATGCAGCCGGCGCAGCTCGGCCAGCGGGTCGGGGTGGTCGTCGACCCGGATAGCGCGGGCGGGGTAGGGGTCCCGCCGGGCGACCGGCAGCGCCGCGGATTGCTTCCCCCGCTTGTCGCCACCGGTCGCCTCGCCGGCTTCGAGCGCGGCCAGCAGGCGCTCCGCCATGGGCTGTCCGGCGGTGGCCAGCCAGGCATCGCGCGTGGCGAGCACCACCTGCGGGCCCGCAAGCATGTTGCCGGCGACCGAGACATCCGGTCCGGCGACATGGCCGCACCAGTCGACGCAGGCGGTGCCGGTGTGCTGCACCACCGTGCCATCGGCCGCCATCAGGTGGAATTGCCGGTGGTCCCGCCCGGCATCGCCGGCGAGCAGCGCCTCCAGCAGGGCGGCCGGAGCCTCGCCGGCGCGCAGGCGCTCCATGCCGAGGATGCCGAGCATGGGGTTGACCAGGGCCTGGGTGGCCAGGGCGCCGATCCCGCCCTCGACGCGGGGGCAGACGGCGCCGACGGCGAAGAAGCGCGTGGCGACCGCCACGCCCAGCTCACCGGTTTCGGAATCGCGCGCCAGGATGGACCATGTCATCCCGCAGTGATGCCATGCCGCCGGCCGGCCGCAAATCCCCTTGGGGGATCAGCGGTGGCGGGGCTGGTAGCTGACTGCCTGCGCCGTGGTCATCGGCGAGACGCCCTGCAGCGAATAGCCGCGCGGGGAGGCAGCTTCCGGCGCATCGGCCACCTGCTCGTAGCGGGCGCTGCGGCGCAGCGGCAGGCCGGCATAGGCGGTGCCGGTATTCGCGGCATCGTCCGGGCGGTTGTAGATGAAGCCATAGGTCGGATAGGTGCGGCCGAAGGCCTCGGCGTTGTAGCCGGACTGGACCTTCACCGCGGACCAGTCGTTGCGGTCGGAGACATCGACCACGGTGACGTTCTGCATGACGCTGCCGCGGCGGATGCCGGGGCCGCCCCAGTTGGCGTGGTCGATCAGCACCTCGCGCCGGTTCAGCACCTGGCGCACCACGGCGACATGGCCGCGGGACATGCCCTGGTTGGCGCGGAAGGCCATGACCGCGCCGGCCTCCGGCCGCTGGCCGCGGTCATAGAGGCCGGCGGCATTGCCCCACCAGTCGCCGCCATTGCCGCTGACCTGCATGCCGGTGACGGCGCGGGCATAGGGGACGCAGGAAATACCGCCGCTGGCCGCGGTGCCGGCATAGGTCCGGCTGCGTCGATGGCTGCTGTTGCCGCGGTTGGCAACCTGGCGGATGCCGTGGCTGCGCGCCAGGGCGTGGCCATGGCCATGGCCCTGGCCCGCTGGCGTCCGCGCTGCATCCCGACCGGGCCTGGCGGCATTCGACTGGTTCTGCCGCGCCGCCTGCGCGTCTCCCGACGCCGCGAACGCACCGACCAGTGCAGCCACCATCCAACCCGTGCGATGCATCCGCATACCAATCCCCCTGGTCGCATCGACCGTAAGTTCGCGAGGCCGTGAAACCCGGCGACACAGGTTGGTTATCCGGGGGAAGCGGGCAGGGGCAACCGCCGGCGGCGTAACACGGTGAAATCTGCGGTGATTCGTTTGTTGCCGGACGTGTTACCGGTCTCTGAACGGAGAATTGTCCTAGGTTTCGTCGCAAAACTGAGCCATGCCACAGTGTGGTGGCAGATATGCAACAGAAACACGGAAGGCGGCGCCCGGAAGCGCCGCCTTCAAAATCGAATCACGCGTGCCCGTAACTAAGGCAAAGCGCCGGTGTTCGAGGCGTTTCGGGAAATCGATTCGCCCAAATGCCTCAACGGCAGGCGTTGACCATGATTTCGACGAGGTGGCGCGGGTCCGCCATATTGGCCTCGACGCAGGCGCGTGCCGGGCGGCCGGCATCGCCGAGCCATTCCACCCAGACCTTGTTCATGGAATCGCGGTCGCGGATGTCCTTCAGCCAGATCTGGGCATTCAGCAGCCGGGTATTGTCGGTGCCATTGGCTTCGAGCGCGGCATTGATCTTGGCCACGACCTGCTTGGTCTGCCCGGTGATGTCGAGCGAGAGGTCGTCGGCGGTCATGCCGGCGAGGAAGACGAAATTATGGTACTCGACGGCGGACGACAGGATGGCATTGCTGCCCTGGCGGGTGATCTTCGACATGGGTGGAGCCCCTCCGTTGCGGATGTCGCCTTCTAACCCGGATCGCGCCGCGCCGGAACCGGGATGGTCGACCGGAATGGCCGATCCGGATGGTCAACCGGGGGCGGCGGCCCGGCACGCCGCCGGACAACGCCCGCCAGCCCGCTACCGCATTCCGCCGGCCGCAGCAGCTGCTCGGCCGCTGCCCTGCACCATCGCCGGCGCGGTCAGCCCCTGGGCGCAGGGCCAGAAGGAATCCGGAGGCGAAGGGATCGGGCTGGCCGCGGATCACCGCCTGCATCGCGGCCCAACTGGCCTCGAAGCGGGTGCCGAAGACATCCGGCAGCCGGGCGCCGTTCATCGCCAGACTGTCGAAGCGGCGCGGCGGCAGCGTCCGCTAATTGCGCTGCCGAAACTCCGCCTTCGGGTTTCTGCATTGGCGACGTCGGCGTATCAGGCGACCGAATAGGTGCTGCCGGACGCCGCCGCGCCGATCATCGTCTCGAAGACCGAGACGCCATGGATCGCCTCGGCCAACGGCAGCGGATAGGCCGGGCCGCCGGCGACCGCGGCGGCGAAGGCTTCCAGCTCGGCCGCCTCGATGTCGAATTTCGGGAAGTCCTTGACCCAGCCCTCGCCCTGTACCGGGGTGAAGACGAGCTGCTGCTGGCCGCGCATCTCCAGCGAGGCCTTGGTGCCGAACAGCGCGACGCGCCAGGCCTGCGGTGCCAGCGACAGCGTGGCGAAAGTGCAGGTGGCGCCGGAGGCGAAGCGGGCCAGCATCGCCGTGGTGTCGTCCACATGCGGCGAGACGCGGGGGAAGGACTGCACGGTGACCGAGGCGAAGGGCCCCATCAGGTTGATCAGCATGTCGATCATGTGGATGCCCATGCCGCCCATGCCGCCGAGCGGGCTTTCCGACCGGTCGGCCCGCCACATGCCCTCCTTCCAGCCGGCCGCGGCTGGGCCGCTGATATGCCCCTCGGCATGCAGCACGGTGCCGAGCGCGTCTTCCGCCAGCAGCTGCTTCATCATCGCCGTCGCCGGCAGGAAGCGGCGGTTGTGGCCGAGCGCCAGCACCACCCCGGCCTTGGCGCAGGCTGCGACGGCGGCCTCGGCGCTGGCCTTGGAGAGGGTGAAGGGCTTTTCCACGAAGACATGCTTGCCGACGGCGGCGGCGGCGATCACCTGCTCGGCGTGCTTCTGATGCGGCGTCGCCAGGGCGACCGCCTGAACCGCCGGGTCGGCCAGGACTGCGGCATAGCTGTCATGCAGGCGGATGCCCTGCTGCGCCGCCCAATCCACCGCCTTGGCCGGCGTGCCGGTGCTGCCGGCGACGAAGCGGAGGCCGGCGTCGTTCTTCCGCTGGACGCTTTCGACCAGCACGCGGCCCCAGCGGCCCATGCCCACGATGGCGGTGTTCAACATGGCTCGGAATCCTGAAGGGGGTTGGCCGGCAGACTATCTGCCAGCCGTCGTTTCAGGAAGCCTCCGGCATCCGGACCCACACCGCCCTCGGCGCCGGTGTATCATTCAGAGGATGAAATCGCTGGCGACCAGCGTGTCGACGCCCCGCACGATGATTATCAAGTCGGCCAGGCGGTCGCCATCGGCATCGGCCTGGACCTTCACCGCATTGCCCAACGCCGTCACCATCAACTGCCCGGCCTTGCCGCCGAAGGCCTCGACGAAGCGGAAGGCATCGTTTCCGCTGCCCGGCACGGCGTCGATCTGGCTCAGGTCGATCAGGTCGCCTTCGGCATGGCTGAAATCGATGATCCGGTCGATCCCGCCGGCCGGTGCTGACTCGCCGACGGCGTTGTAGATGAAGCGGTCGGCGCCGCTGCCGCCGAACAGCATATCCAGTCCGGTGCCTCCGACCAAAGCGTCGTTGCCGGCGTCGCCGTACAGCCGGTCGTCGCCCGCTCCGCCGCTGATGTAGTCGTCGTTCCCGCGGCCATGCAGCCGGTCCTGGCCGGCTTCCCCACGCATCGCGTCGCGGTAGGCGCCACCATTGAGCGCATCGGCCATGGCGGTGCCGATGACGACATCCTGCGCGACGGTGGAGGCGCGGGCATAGGGAATGGCGGTATAGGGATGGACGGTCAGGGTGATGCTGAGATTATCCACCGCCTCGGCCAGCCGGTAGTCGATGCCGTAGGGCGTCGGGATCGCTTCGGTCAGCAGGGCGCCGACCAGCTTGCGGTTGAGGATTTCCCAGAAGTCGGTCTCGTTGGGATAGTCCACGAAGAATGCATTCACGAAATTCGCGATGGGCACGAAGTTCGGATACTCCAGTGGATTGTCCAACCCGATCCCGGGCCGGTAGTCGTAGGACACCGCCAGGTCGATGACGTGAACGCCCTGGTGCTGGATGGCGTAATCCTCCAGCGCGAAGGTCCAGCTTTCTTTCGGAACCGTCGACATCCCTGATCCCTGCCATGAGTGGGGTCGCATCGGTCACGATGCCGACCGGCACCGCAACCCAAGCGGGATGATCCTGCACCAACAATCAAGATTTAGTATACTATTTTATGGCGTGGCGTTCAGCCAGCCGCCGAAGCCTTCAGGAATTCCAGCAGGTGCCGCGTCATTGCCGCCGGCTGCTCCTGCTGCACCCAATGCCCGGCACCGGGGATCAGGTGAAAGCGGATCATCCGGGTGCAGGCTTCCTCCTGCATCCGCGTAAGCACGCCGGGGGTCTGATGGATGCCCCAGTCGCTGGCGCCCGAGATGAAGGCCGCCGGCACCTCGATCCGCCGCCCGGCGAATAGCTGCTGCTCCGCCTCGAAGCGGCCGGTGGTGCGGCAGCGGTACCATTGCAGCCCGCCCTGGAAGCCGGTGCGGGCATACTCGGCCGCATAGACCGCCAGCTCCGCTTCCGGCAGCCAGGCATTGGCGGCGATCTCGGCCGGCGTCGGCATCTCGGGCGCCACCTGCGCCGCCATGTCCCGGTCGAGGTCCATGATGTAGTAGCCGGGCAATTCGGCCAGCGCCGCGGCGGTCCAGCCGGGCAGGGGATGCGGCGCATTGGCCGCCCAATCGGCGCTTTTCACGTGGTAATAGGCGCGGAGGAAGGCATGCAGCCCCTGCGGCGCATGCTGCATCTCGGCATTGGCCGGGCGGGTCGAGTAGTACCACTGGTAGTGCTTGCGCGGCCGGTCGAGCGCCGCCAGCGCGGCATGGATATCCGGCTTCGGCACTGGCTTCTGCGGCCCCAGAGGAACGCCCAGAGGAGCGCCCAGGGGGGGCAGCGCGGGCGGGCCGCCGAAGGGGGCGCTCATCAGCGCCAGCCGGCGGAAGACATCGGGCCGCACCAGGGCGCACCAGGCAGCGACCGAGGCGCCGAAATCATGCCCGACCACCGCCTCCACCTGGCGCAGCCCCAGCGCCGCCAGCAGCCCCATGGCGTCGCGCACCAGGTTCAGCAGCCGGAAGGGGGCGAGGTCGCCGTCGTAATCGGCGCTCCAGCCGGTGGTGCGGCCATAACCACGCTGGTCGGGAGCAACCACGTGGTAGCCGGCCGCGGCCAGCGCCGGCATCACCTTGCGCCAGGAATAGGCCAGTTCCGGAAAACCGTGCAGCAGCAGCAGGCAGGGCCGCCCGGGCTCGCCGGCTTCCAGGACATGCATGGTCAGGCCGTTGATATCGGGCACGTAGCGGGACCGGATGCCGGGCGGCAGGACGGCGGCCTCCAGCGGGGGCAGTTCGGACATTGTTTTCTCCCTGACAGGTCTTGTTTCAGCGGGGCGGTTCGCGCGGCCCCTCAAGCACCGCGATCATCACCGGCAGCCGCTTCACCCCCCAGGCCACCACCAGCAGCGAGACCAGCATCGCCAGGATGGTCGGCAGCCGCAGGCCGAGGAATTCCCCCGCGGTGCCCAGCATCAGCGCGCCGCTGGCCGGGCAGGCCCGGGTGATCATGCCCCAGAGGCTCAGCACCCGGCCGCGCATGGCCGGGTCGGCGGCATTCTGCACCAGCGTCTGGGTCGAGATCCCATGCACCGAGCCGGCCGCCCCCATCAGCATGGCGCAGCCGAGCGCCAGCGGGAAATACGACGTGGCGACGAAGCCGATGGTGAAGATCGCCTGGCAGGCCACCGCGCCGACCGCCAGGGTCACCGCCCCTTCCAGCCGGCCGCGGCTGGCGACCCATAGGCCGGAGAACAGCGCGCCGATGCCGATGCTGGCGGTCAGCAGCGCCAGCCCATCGGGGCCGCGGTCGAACAGCCGTTCGACGAAGGGCGGCAGGATCTCCTGCACGCCGCGCATCAGGATGGCGGCGACGGCGGCGAAGCCGAGCAGCGGGCCGATCCCCGGATGGGAGCCGGCATAGCGGAAGCCGGCGACGGCATCCGCCCAGAGGCTGCGGTCCGGCGCGTGGCCGCGCCGCGCCTCGGCCGCCACCCGCAGCATCGGCATGGTGAAGGTGGCGATCAG
>JAQGIA010000372.1 GCA_028291445.1 Belnapia sp. | reverse complement strand
TGCTCGACCTGGCGATCTATGCCCAGCATGTCGCCTTCCATGCCGTGCCGCTGTTCTGGCGGCTGCACCGGATGCATCATGCCGATCTCGAACTGGACGTGACCAGCGGCCTGCGCTTCCACCCGTTCGAGATCCTGCTGTCCATGCTGATCAAGCTCGCCGTGGTGGTGGCGCTGGGCGCCCCGGCGCTGGCGGTGCTGGCCTTCGAGGTGCTGCTGAATGCCTCCGCCATGTTCAGCCATGGCAACGTTCGCCTGCCGCTCCGGCTGGACCGTATCCTGCGCCGGGTGGTGGTGACGCCCGACATGCACCGCATCCATCATTCCATCCTGCGGCATGAGACCGACAGCAACTACGGCTTCAACCTCGCCTGGTGGGATCGCCTGTTCGGCACCTACCGGGCCGAGCCGGCGGCGGGGCAACTGGGGCTGACCATCGGGATCGAGCGATTCCGCGACCCGGCCGAATTGCGGCTAGACCGGATGCTGCTGCAGCCCTTCCGGCGGGATGGCTGAGCTTGCAGCGGGATGGTCACTGGTCCGCCGCGCATCACGCGGCTAGGCTCGCCGGCATGCGCATCCTCCTGCTGTCGCTGCTGCTTGCCGCCGGAGCCGGCACCCTCCGGGCCGAACCCTTCCGCTTCGTCGCCTTCGGCGACATGCCCTATTGCAACGGCAGCGATGCCGCCGCCTGCGCCGCCGAGGTGACGCGGGTCGAGGCGTTGACGGACAGCATCAATGCCGCGGCACCCACCTTCAACATCTTCCTCGGCGATACCAAGGGCGGCGCCGTGGCCTGTACCGACGCCATCATCGTCTACCGCACCGCGGCCTGGATGGGCCGGATCGCCGGGCCGCTGGTCTATACGCCGGGCGACAACGAATGGACCGATTGCTGGCAGGCCCGGGCCGGCGGCTACGACCCGCTCGACCGCCTGCGCCTGCTGCGGGAGACCTTCTTCGCCCTGCCGCGCAGTCTGGGCCAGGCGCCGATGCCGCTGCTCCGCCAGGCGGATGCCGCCCCGGCGCATCGGCTCTTCGTCGAGAATGCGCGCTGGGAGCGGGATGGCGTGACCTTCCTGACGCTGCATGTGCCCGGCTCCGACAACAACCGGCCGCGCGACGCGACCACGCCGCCGGGTGCCGCCGCCGAGTATCCGCCGCGCAATGCCGCCAACCTCGCCTGGATCGCCGATGGCTTCGCCGCCGCCACCGCGGCCGGCAGCCGCGCCGTGGTGGTGGCCTTGCAGGCGGACCTGTATTACCGCGACCGCTGCGGCCGAGGCACGGTGGCCGGCCATCTCGATACCCGCAATGCCCTGGCCCAGGCCGCCGGCGCCTTCGGCCGGCCGGTGCTGCTGCTGCATGGCGACAGTCATTTCTGGCTCCGCGACCACCCGGCGCCGGAAGCGCCCAACCTGCTGCGCGTCATGGTGCCGGGCGATGGGGACACCCGCGCCGTGGTGGTCGAAGTGGACCCGGCCGCCGCCGAGCCCTTCGGCTTCAGCATCATCGGGCCGGAAGACCGGATAGCTCCGCCCGGCTGCGGTTAAAAGGTTGCTCCGGCGGCGGATCGGCCTAGCATCCTGGGCACGCAAATCCGAGGAGCTAACCCATGCCGTTGGAATCGCTGCAACCCCAGGACCTCACCTTGGCCGATGCGCGCTGGCAGGCCCGCGTCGACCTCGCCGCCGCGCATCGCCTGGCGGTGATGCACGGCTTCAACGAGGGCATCTTCAACCACCTGACCCTCCGCGTGCCTGGCACCGAGGACCGCTACTACCAGATCCCCTTCGGCACCCATTGGTCCGAAGTCACCGCGAGCTGCTTCATGGAAGTCGGCTACGACGGCAGCCTGCTGGCGGGCGAGGGCGAGATCGAGCGCTCCGCCTATTGTATCCATGCGCCGATCCACAAGGCGATCCCCGCCGCCGCCGCGGTGTTCCATACCCACATGCCCTTCGTCAGCGCCCTCTCGCGCCTCGAAGACCCCACCATCCTGCCGATCGGCCAGACCGAGCTCGGCACCATGATGAACACCGCCTATGACCTGACCTATACCGGCCTTGCCTTCGACCCCGCCGAGGGCGAGCGGCTGGCCGGCGTGATCGGCGACAAGACCATCCTCATCATGGCGAACCATGGCGTCGCCACCGTCGGCAAGACGGTCGCCGAGGCCTATGACCGGCTTTATTACATCGAGCGCGTGGCCCAGGTGCAGCTCTACGCGATGTGGACCGGCAAGCCGCTGAAGATGCTGCCGCAGGATGTCATCGACGGCACCATCGCCAGCTTCAAGGCCTCGGGCCACAAGTATGGCGGCAAGTCGAATGCCGAGTGGCATTTCGCCGCGCTGAAGCGGATCCTCGACCGCAAGGAACCCGACTACAAGGAATGATCCCGGTCGGTGCCGGTTCGGAGCCGGCATTGCCGCCCCGTTGCGGAAACTAAACCGGCCTCACGTTCATATGCGTTATGAAGCCGCCGTCGGGGTCCAATGTCTCCGATGGCGGCATCGTGCCGCAGATGAGGCAGACGACCATGCCGACCGTATCCGGCGGACATCCCTATTTCGACCTATTCACCGCCAGCCTGGTTCCCTTCATGCCGAAGGGGCCCGGCCATACCCAGGATCCGCCCAGCCCTGACCTGCTTCCGTTGCCAGCTGGCTCGGAGGAGGCAGGGCAACTGCTGGACCTGCTCTTCGGCGCCGATCACGCGCTCCGCAAGGATCATGGCCGGGTCGCGGCGATCAATCTGGCCTTGGCCGAGACCCGGCTGCGACTGACGATCAGCCATGATGGCCTGACGCCGATGCTGGAGATGGTGCTGTCCGGCATCCTGCAGGCCCAGGAGGAAATGGCGGATGGCCAGCCGCGACGGGCCTTGTCGGCTCTCGACGGCGCCCTGCGCGCAGCCCAGAAGCAGGTTCCTGGGGCACGCCCGAAGCTGGCGTGACTACTGATCCATTGGCGCCCGGTTTAGGCGCCGAATGAAGCATCGGCGTCGAGCCATGCCACTTTGCCCGACGCCGCAACCAGTGTCAGCCGATCTCGATCGCATCCACCCGGTCCGGGTAGAAGGCGAAATGGCCCTCGATCTCCGCCATGGTGGGAAACGGGGTCTCGTAGCTCCAGACCGCATTCTCGGCCCGCTTTCCGCCGGCCTCGATGCTGTAGTAGCTGGCATCGCCCTTGTAGGGGCAGTGGGTGCTTCGATCCGTCTTGCGGAACAGCGCCAGCGTCGCGTCCGCCCGTGGGATGTATTGCACCGCCGGGTAGCTGGCTTCCTGCAGGGTCAGCGCCCGCGTCGTCTCCGCCACCACCTGGCCGCCGAGCAGCACGCGGACCCGCTGCGGGGTCGGGGTTATCGCAATCGGATGGTCTGGGCCTGGCAGCTTCATGCGGGCGCTCCTGGAAGCAGGGTTTGGGTGGCCGTCGCCTCCTGGGCGATCAGATCCCAGCTGTAGCGCATCGGTGCCATCCGGCAGTCGGACCACAGCGGGTTCTGATCGGCGTAATGCAGGCTGCCGGGCCGGCCCGAGACGCCGTGGAACACCGCCCAGAGGCTGTTGTCCCAGTCCCCGACGTCGAAGGCATAGCGGGCCAGCGCTCCATAGGTGGCGGCCGGACCGGCCGAGGGCAAGAGCCCGATGGCCTGGACCGTATCGCCATCCCCGCCCAAGGGCAGCGCCGGCGGGTCCAGCCCGGCTTTGGGGAACAGGGTCGATAGAGGGTGGCTGAAGCGCGGCCGATGCACTTCGCCCCAGGTTTCGCTCATCGTGCCGATGGGCGCCGCCGCGGCCCGATTTAGCGCCTCGCCGAATGCCTGCTCCCAGCTCCAGCCGCCGAGCAGTGTCGTATCGTCGTCGCGCAGCAGCTTCGGCAGACACCACCAGAGCTGGTTCTGCGGCACGATGCCCGGCGCGACCGAGAGGTAGGGATGCCCGGCCAAACCCGCCAATCCGCTGCGCTCGGCCAATACCCCGACAAGCGCCCGGCGCAGCGCGATATAGCCGGCGGCGGCCAGGCTGCCCACCGCCATCCGCCCGTCCCAGTCGAGGACCAGCGATCGCAACGCCGCAACCGGCCCTGCCGACCCAGCGGGCGCGGGCATCGCCGCCAGCCGGTCCCGCACCAGCAGCGCATTCGGCGAGAGCACGTCGGCATGCACCGCTGCCGCCCCGGCCGCCGTGGCCGAGGCACCGCCCGCGATCAGTTCGGCAATCCGCCGGGCGCGGTAGGGGGGGTGACAATCGGTGCAGAGGTAGTCGGGATGGTCATCCGCCACCACCCGGTTGTTGGCGGTGACGATGACGCCGCCCGGCGGGTCGATCACCCGCGGCATGGCATCGAAGGGAATCCAGCCCTTCCATTCATGCGCGCCGGTCCAGCCCGGCACCGGCAGCCAGCCGTTGGCGCGCGGGCGCCGCGGCATGGTGGCGCGGACCAATTGGCCGATATGCCCGGCGGTATCGGCAGCGACCAGATTATGGTCGATCAGCCCCCAGCCGCGGGTCGCTTCGTACAATGCCTCCACCGAGCTGGCCTGCAACAGCCGCGGCAGGCAGTCGAAGGAGAAATCCGTCTCGGCGGTCTGCACCGTGCGAAGGGTGAGGGCGGTGCCGAGCGCCGGGTCACCGGCGATGACCGCGCCGTGGTGGGTCTCGACGATCTCAACCATTCGCGGCGCGGCGCCACGGATCGCGATCGTCTCCTGCCGGTGGGTCGCCGGCAGCCAGGCGTCGCGGAACCGGTAATGCACGGCGCCGGCGTCGAAGCGCTCCACGAACAGGTCGAAGAGATCCATGAAGGCATGCGTGACGCACCAGGCGACGCGGCCGTTATGGGCGAAATGCGGAAAGGCCGGGACACCCGGCACGGTCAGGCCGATGGCGTCGAATTCATCGCAGGCGACATGATGCTGCGCATACATGTTGGGAATCTCGAATACCCGGTGCGGATCGCCGGCCAGCACCGGGCGGCCGGTCGCGCTGCGCTCCGGCCCCAGCGCCCAGTTGTTGCTGCCGCCGCCCGCCGCATCCGGCGCCGCTGCCGACAGCAGCGCGGCGATGCTGGGCGCCAGCTCGGCCAGGGTCGCGGTCCAGCGGGTGGCATCGACACCCGGCGGGATGATCAGCGCATCCTGCCCGCCATCATCGTAGCGCAGCTTGGCTACCAGCTCGGCGCCAACCACCGGCAGGGCCGCGGCACGCCACAGCTTGAACCAGACGGAGCCCATCAACAGGCCGAGCCGTCGCATCACCGCGATGCTGTGCCAGCCCTCCCAGCGCTCGGGCACCTCGTCCAGCAGGGCATATTCGACCGGTAGGGGAGTGGCGCCGTCGATCAGCGCATTTACCCCTTCGGCATAGCGGTCGAGCATCATCCGGGTCGCCGCCGCCGCGGCGGCGTAGTCGCGCCGGGAGACCCGCTCGACACCGAGCCGCCGCGCCAGCGCATCCTGCTCGAAGGCCGCGGCGCCGAGGAATTCGGCGGCCCGCCCGGTCGCCCGGCGGCGGGTCAGGTCCATCTGGAACAACCGGTCCTGGGCATGTACGAAACCGAGGGCGAACCAGGCGTCATGCGCCGTCGCGGCCTGAATATGCGGCACCCCCTGGGCGTCCCGCCGGATGGTGACCGGCGCCCGCAGCCCGGGCACCGCCAATTCGCCATCCAACTGCGGCAGGTAGGCGGCGAGGTCGATCATCCCGGTTGTTCCTCACTCATGCGGCGAAGCCTTGAAGGAGCATACCGCGGAGCAGCGGGCAACCGCAGGCCGCGTGACGCCGGCGTGGCGGGATGGCTATGCTGCCCTGGTCCATCGGGGGAGTCCCGCCATGCAGCCGACGACAAGGCGTACCATCCTGCTGGCGGGCGGGGCCGCCACGCTGGCCCGTCCGGCCCGGGCCGCCACCATCCTGAATGTGGTGCTGGAGTCCGAGGCGGTGATCCTCGACCCGTATTTCACCACCGCCGCCATCACCCGAAGCTTCGGCTACCACGTCTTCGACACGCTCTTCGCCATGGACAGCGCCGGTGCCATCCGGCCGCAGATGGTCGAGAGCTTCACCAGCACGGAGGATGGGCTGGTCTGGCGCTTCCTGCTGCGGGAGGGCCTGCGCTTCCATGACGGCGCGGCGGTCACCGCGCGGGACTGCGCGCTCTCGTTGCAACGCTGGGCGCCCAGGGACGCCATGGGGCGGCTGCTGCTCGGTGCCGGGGCGCAGTTCGAGGCGGCCGATGCACGGACCCTCGTGCTGCGGCTGCGCGAGAGCTTCCCCCTGGTGCTCGAGGTGCTGGGCAAGCCCAATGCGCCGGTGCCCTTCATCCTGCCGGAACGCCTGGCGCGCATCCCGGGCGAGACCCGCATCACCGAGATCGTCGGCAGCGGCCCCTTCACCTTCCGTGCCGATCTCTGGCGCCCCGGCAGCAGCATGGTGCTGGAGAAATTCGCCGGCTACGTCCCGCGTGCCGAGCCGGCCGATTTCCTCGCGGGCGGCAAGCAGGTGAAGATCGACCAGCTCGTCCTGAAGGTCATGCCGGACCAGGCGACCGCCTCCACCGCGCTGATGGCCGGCGAGATCGACTACCAGCAATACGTCCCCTTCGACCTGCTGCCGCGACTGGAGCGCGCGCGCGGCATCACGCTGATGGGGCTCGGCGGGCTGCACATGTTCCAGGGCAATTTCCGTCTGAACCACATGGCGCCGCCCTTCGACGATCCGGCGATCCGCCGGGTGCTGTGGCAGCTGGTCGACCAGCCGGCGGTGATGCAGGCGATCGGCGTGCCGCCGCGCTATGCCGTCGACCGCTGCGGCAGCTTCTGGATGTGCGACAGCCCCTATGAAAGCACCGCCGGGGCGACGGCCTTCGCCTTCTCGATCGAGCAGGCCCGCACGGCACTGGCCGCCACCAGCTATGCCGGACAGCCGGTTATCATGCTGGAGGTCCAGGGCAGCATCAGCCAGACCGCCTCCATGCTGCTGGCGCAGAACCTCAAGCAGGCCGGCTTCACCGTGGAGCAGCAGGTGATGGACTGGGGCACGGTGCTGGCGCGGCGCGCGCGGAAGGAAGGCTGGGGCATCTTCTCGGTCTATGCCAATGGCATCGACATGATCTCGCCGCTGACGCATTTCTACGTCGCCAATAGCTGTGCCGATTATCCCGGCTGGAGCTGCGATGCGCGCATTCCGCCGCTGCTCGCCGGCTTCGCCCGGGCCCCCGACCTCGCCGCCCGCAAGCGCATCGCCGACGAGATCCAGACCATCGCCTATGGGCTGACGCCGGCGGT
>JAQGIA010000675.1 GCA_028291445.1 Belnapia sp. | reverse complement strand
AGGGTGCGCATGCTCTCGGAGAAGGGGCTGAGCGGCTTGCGGACGACGTAGTCCTCGACCTTGTGCCGCCCCAGCAGGCCGCGCTTCAGCATCGGCACCAGCGCCAGGCAGGGCAGGCCGAGCGCCGCGCGAACCTCCTCGCCCGAGCGGATGGTGCTGTCCGCCTGTTCCAGGAACCAGATCACCAGCAGGCCGAACAGCACGCCGAGGATCGCCGCGGCGGCCACGAACAGCGGCACCTTGGGGAAGCTCGGCAGCGACGGGATGGTGGCCGGGGAAAGCACCCGCGCATCCGGCTTCTCGATCGCGGTCTGCGACACGGTCTGCTGCGACCGTTCGAGCACGGCGCGGAGCAGGCTGCGCGAGGCATCCGCGTCGCGTTCCAGCGCCGCCACCTGGATCTCGGCGCCCTGGCTCTGGTTGAGCCGGCCTTCCTGGCCCTTCAGCGCCGTCTCCAGGCTATCGACCCGGGCACGGGCCGCGCGGGCCTCGGCATCGAGCGCCTGGACCACACGGCCGGTCTCGCCGCCCACCGCACGCTCGGTCTCCGCCAGGCGGGACCGCGCGGCGCGGACATCCGGGTGATTGGCGCCCAGCGTGGCCTGCAGCCGCTCCATCTCGCGCCGGGCATCGTCGCGCGCCGCCCGGGCGCCGGTGAGGTTGGAAGCGCCCAGCGCGGTGAGATCCGCGCCGCCGCCGCCGCGCCGGGCGGCATTCAGCCGCGCCTCGGCGGTCGCCAGCTGGTTCCGCGCGTCGATCAGGTCGGTGTTGATCTTGCTGACCTGCTCGGTCGCCAGGCCGGCGCTCACGCCGCGGGTCAGGCCCGAACGGGTGCGCAGCTCGGCCATCCGGTTCTCGGTGGTCTGCAGCTCGGCGCGGAGTTGGGTGACGCGGCCGTCCAGCCAGTCGTTCGCCCGGCGAACCGCGGTGAACTTCGCCTCGAGCTGATCGGCGATGTACAATTCGGAGGCGAGATTCGCCACATCGGTCGAAAGCTGGGCGTCCTCCGAGGTGAACTGCACCGTCAGCACGCGGGAGTTGCGCACCACCACCACCAGCAGGCGGTCGCGCACCGCCTCGGCGGCGGAAATCTCGGCCCGGTCGGGAGCCGGCCGCGGCTCAGGCGCCTCGGGCGCCAGCAACTCGCCGAGATCGGGCGAGAGCGTTGCCACCCGGCGGGAGATCGCATCCTGCCAGCGGTAGAGCAGCCCCTCCGGCCGTTTCGCCTCGCGTACCCACCAGGCGAATTCCTCGCGGTTGGTCAGGTCGAACTGGCGAACGATACGGCGGGCGACCGACAGGCTGCGGATGACGTCCACCTGGCTTGCGAGCACCGCATCCGTCGTGGTCTCGTCGCGCAGGATGCTCTGCAATTCGGTCGCGGTGTAATCCGTCGGCTCGAACATGACCGTCGCGCTGGCGGTATAGCGCGGCGTCAGTTGCTTGGCCGCGACGAAGGCCGCGATGGGGAAGAGCAAGGCACAGAGGATGAGCACCAGCCGCCGGCGGCGTAGCGCCGCCAGCAGCACGGTGACCGTCATGCCCTCGGGCTCGATGGGGGCGGCCACCGGCGCCGGGGTGCGAAGCTGTGGCTTCCTGTCGGCGGGTGGCCGCGAATCAACCGGTCTGTCGAGCATGCGTATTACGTCTTTCCTGCGCGGCGAATGCTGCGGAGCGAATGGGCATTACGCGTCCGCGGAGAAGCGGGTCAATCAACGCCCTGGCGAACAAGCCGCCTGACGGCAAACATCAGCGTGATGAACCACACGCGCAAGGAAACGCGAATGTGCCTGAACCCCGAGGTCTGGCAGAGACGTTGCCGAGGATCGGAGGTTGCGGACGCCTGTCGTCGGCGTTAGCCGTTGGCGATTGTTCGGACTTCTGCACGCTCGATACCTGAGGAAGGAAATCCAGAGGATGCTTATGCGCCGTTTGTTCAGCCTGATGCTGCTCGGCCTGGTGGCCGCTTGCGCTTCGCCAGGCGGCAACCTGCCGCCGTTGCCGGATGCGACGCTGCAATCCTACCGCGTCGGCCCCGAGGACCAGCTGCGCGTCACCGTCTTCAACGACACGCGGCTGACCGGCGATTTCCGCGTCTCCGACGCCGGGACCATCGCCCTGCCGCTGATCGGCACCGTCCGTGCCGGCGGCCTGACCACCACCGAGATCGAGCGCGCCGTCGAGAAGGAAATGCGTGACAAGAACCTGTTCCGCGACCCCTCGGCCGCCGTGCAGGTGATCGCCTATCGCCCGGTCTTCGTGCTCGGCATGGTCGAGAAGGGCGGGCAGTTCCCCTACCAGCCGGGCATGACCACCCTGACCGCCGTCGCCGTCGCCGGCGGCTTCAACTACCGGGCGATCAAGGATTATGTCTCCGTCACCCGCATCAATCCGGAAGGCCGGCCGGTCGAGTATCGTGCCGAGCGCGAGTCGCTGGTCCAGCCCGGCGACGTCGTGACCGTGTTCGAGCGGCGCTTCTGATTTACCGGCTGCTTCGGCTGGCGGCCGTGCTGACGGTCGCCAGCCTCGGTCCGGCCGGCGCCCAGCCGGTCGACTCCCCGGCCAGTTGGGCGGCGGTCAAATCCCCGCTGTCCGGCCCGGCCCGGATCATTGGCGGGACCGGCCTCGGCTGCATCGCCGGGGCCGTGGCCCTGCCGCCGGATGGTCCCGGCTGGCAGGCGGTGCGGGTCTCCCGCAACCGCCATTGGGGCCATCCCGCGCTGATCGACTGGCTGCGGGATTTCACCGCCGCCGCCCGGGCAGCGGACTTCCCCAGCCTCTGGATCGGCGACCTGGGCCAGCCGCGCGGCGGCCCGATGCCCTATGGCCATGCCAGCCACCAGGCCGGGCTCGATGCCGATATCTGGCTGGAACTATCCCCCAAGCCCGCCTCCCCGGCCGCGGCGCGGGAGGATATCGCGGTGCCCTCGCTGGTCCTGGCAGATGAAAGCGGGGTTGATCCGCGCTATTGGCGCCCGCGCCATGCCGCACTGATCCGCCACGCCGCCGAGCAGCCCGGGTTGGACCGGCTGCTGGTCACCCA
>JAQGIA010000360.1 GCA_028291445.1 Belnapia sp. | reverse complement strand
GTCGAGAGGGAGGCGAGGAGGATATGCATGCGCTGCTCCGCCGATGGGCTATGATCACGAGGAGGGGAACCACCTGTCCTCACAGGATAGTGTTAAGGATAAAGAATACAATCTAATTCGCGTTATGGGTGCATACGTAACCAGCGCTGTGGCCCCGGCGAAACACCCAAGACAGAGGCGCCCTGGAGGCGGCGGGGCAAGGGGCGCTTGACGCAGGCCTGGGCCAGCCCTTCTAGGTTCGAAGGAGGCCAGACATGCTGATCCGTATTCGCCGCGGCTGGGAAATCCCGGACCGCGAGGTCACCCCAGAGACGCTGGTGTTCAACCGCCGTGCCATGCTGAAAGCGGGCGGTGCAGCCGGCATCGCGCTGTCGGGTCTTGCTTTGCCCAGCCACGGTCAGGCCCAGACGGCCGCCACGCCTGAGTTTCCGACCCCGGCTCGCAACCCACGGTACCAACCCGAGCGTGCCCTCACCGCCGAGCGGGAGGCGACCACCTACAACAACTTCTACGAGTTCGGCACCGACAAGGGGATCTACCGGGCTGCCCAGAAGCTGCCGCTGCGGCCCTGGACGGTGAAGGTGGATGGGCTGGTCGATACCCCCCGAGATTTCTCGGTGGACGAGCTGATCCGCGGCATGCCGATGGAGGAGCGCGCCTATCGCCTGCGCTGCGTCGAGGCATGGTCGATGGTGGTGCCCTGGACCGGGTTCCCGCTGTCGGCGCTGCTCGCCCAGGTCGGGGTGAAGTCCGGTGCGAAATACGTCCGTTTCGAGACCGCGGCAATGCCGGCGGTCATGCCGGGGCTCCGGCAGAGCTGGTACCCTTGGCCTTATATCGAGGGTTGCACCGTGGCGGAGGCAGGCAACGACCTTTCCTTCGTGGTGCTTGGTGCCTATGGCAAGCCGTTGCTGCCGCAGAATGGCGCGCCGATCCGCTTCCACCAGCCTTGGAAATACGGCTTCAAGGCCGGCAAGTCGCTGGTGAAGATCAGCCTGGTGGCGGAACGGCCGAAGACCTTCTGGGAAGCCATCCAGGCGCAGGAATACGGCTTCTGGGCCAATATCAACCCGGAAGTCCCGCATCCGCGCTGGAGCCAGGCAAGTGAGCGGGTGCTCGGCACCGGCGAGCGGGTGCCGACGAAGCTGTTCAACGGCTACGGCGAATTCGTCGCCGACCTCTACACCGGGCTGCAGCGGGAACGGCTCTGGGCGTGACCTTGGGTGGCGCGGCTCAATCGAGCTGCGCCCCCGAGATCTGCACCAGCCGCTGCCAGCGGGGCGTCTCGGCCCTGATGCGATCCGCCAGCTCCGCCGGCGCCGCGCTGATGAGGACCTGGTAGCCCAGCGGCCGCAGCCGCTCGATGAAGGCAGGCTCGGCCGCCATCGCCCGGACTGCGGCGGCCAGGCGGTCCACCACTGGCGCCGGCGTGCCCGTGGTGGTCATCACCGCGTTCCAGCTCTGGATGTCGAGGTCGCCGAGGCCGAGTGCGGCCAGATCGCTCATGCCCGGCACCTCCGGCAGGATCGCCAGCCGCTGCGCGCTGCTGACCGCCAGCGCCTTGAACTTGCCGCTCTCGACATGCGGCATCAGCGCCGGCATCACGTCGAACATCATGTCGATGGTGCCGGCCAGCAGGTCGTTGATGGCCGGGCCGCCGCCGCGATAGGGCACATGGATGATCTTCGCCCCGGTCGCCTGGTTCACCGCGGTGATGGTCAGGTGGCTGGTGGTGCCGGTGCCGGAGGAGCCCATCCGCACCTCCTCGGGATGCGCCCGGGCCCAGGCGATCAGCGCCGGGAAATCGCTCCAGCCGCGCTTCGCCGCGGTCTCCGCATTGACCACGCAAAGGACGGCGCCGGTGGTGATCATCGAGACCGGGGCGAGGTCCTTCTGCGGGTCATAGGCCATGGATTTATAGAGGAATGGCGCGGCGCAGAGGGTGGTGGCGCTGATCAGCCCGATGCTGGTCCCGTCCGGCACCGCCTTGGCCAGCGCATCGGCGCCGATGTTGCCGCCGGCGCCGCCCCGATTCTCCACGATGACATTCTGCCCCAGCGCCGGCCCGAGCCGCTCGGCCAGCAGCCGGCCCAGGATGTCCACCGCGCCGCCGGGCGGGAAGGGGACGATGAGCCGCACCGGCCGGCCGCCGGCGATGGGCTGGGCGAATGCGCGTCGGCAGGCGAGCAACGCGGCGCTGGCCCCGAGGATGGTGCGACGTCCCGGCATGGGCTGATCTCCTTTGGCCGGCAGCCTACACGCGGTGGCGCGCCTCGGCGATCACCCGCAGGACTTCGGGGGTCAACGCGTAGCGCGGCAGTTCCTCCGGCAGCGCCCAGGCCACCGCGTCGACATCGTCGCCGGGCCGGGCGACGCCGGCGGTCCGGCGGGCACAGAAATCGATGATGGTATAGTGGTAGCGGAAGGCGCCCTGGTCGTCGGGGCTGATGGCATCGATCACCGCCGCCAGGGTCAGCGGGCCGACCTCGATGCCGGTCTCCTCGAACAGCTCGCGCCGGGCGGTGGCCTCGGCCGGCTCGCCCAGATGCTGGGCGCCACCGGGCAGCGACCAGCTGCCGAGGCGCGGCGGCTTGCCACGGCGGGCGAGCAGCACACGCTCGGCGCCGGGCGGCCCGTCGAAGACGATGACGCCGATACCGACCCAGGGACGGTCCGGGTATTCCCGGGCGCTCATCGCGGCGGGGAACCCGCCGCCGGTTCGGGGGCGGCGGGCGCCTCCCGTTGCCGCAGCTCATCGAGGCGCGGGACGAAGGCCTTCTCCTTCCAGACGCCGACCTGATAGGCCCAGCCAGCCCAGCGGGCCTGCAGCCGCGCCCCCGCCTCGTCACCGCCCTCGGCCGTGAGGCGGATCCACAGCGTTTCCTCGTCCCGGCTCGGCCGGACCGTGATGGCGAGGCCATCGGCCATGGTGAAGCGGGCTTCGCCCAAGGCTGTGCCGGGCGCCGTCGCCTCGGGCCGCACGTCGAGGAAGGTCAGGTATTCCAGGCTGCGCGCCACCTCGTCCAGCGCCACCTCGTCCAGCGGGAAAAGAACGGCCGGTGCCTCCAGCCGCAGCTTCGCCTCCGGTCCCTCGCCGCGGACCAGCAGCAGCTCGGGCGCCTCGACCCGGTGCACCGCGACGCGCTGCACCCGGTCCTGGGCGATATTGGCGATGTCGCGGTCGAGCCAGAGCTGCGGATCGGCGTCCACCGGCAGCCGCCCCTCGGCCAGCCAGGCCTGGGCCTCGGTGGGGCGGCGGACATAGACCGTCTCCGGCACGTTGCCCTGGGTACGGACTCGGCGGCGGCCGATCACCAGCTCGGCGATCACCAGGTCGCGCGGGCCGAGCAGCCGCAGCAGCACGCCCGTGCTGCCCGGTCGCAGCGGATCGTCGACCCCGAGCCGGTCGAGCTGGCCGGGATCGGCGGTGCGTGCCTCGACCAGCCGCAGCTCGGTCAGGCCGACCAGCATTTCCCGCACCTTCTCCGGCCGCACCGGGTAATTGCCGCGGTCGGGCAGTACCCAGGCGTCGTTGGCGCCGAGCTGGCGTTGCAGGATCAGGCTCGCATCATGCTTGCGGATCTCGATCCTGGTCGCCTCGCGCAATTGCCCGGTCAGGCCGGGAAAGGCGAGGCTGCCCGGGGGGGCGTCGGGGGCGGTCTGGCGGGTCGCATCGGGGCTCAGCACCAGTGCGGCACCGACCGAGGCGACGGCGGCAGCGCCCAGCAGCAGCAGGGTCCGGCGTTCCATCCGCGCCTCCTCAGGCCCGCGCCGCGGCGCGGCGGCGGGTGCGCACCACGGCGAGGCCGATGGCGAAAGCCGTCAGCAGCGTCGGGACCAGGGCGATGTTGACCACCCGCATGATGGTCTCCAGCCCCTCGATCTCCTGCCGCAGGTCGAGCTGCACGGCGCGCAACTGGCGGCGGGTGCGGAGGATCTCCTCGCGCGCCGCATCGATCTCGGCGCGCTGCTCGGGGGTGATCACCGCCTGGTTCTGGTTGCGCTCCGCACCAGGGGCGGCACCAGGGGCGGCGCCCGGGGCGGCCGGCGTGCCCTGGCGCAGCTCGCGCAGCTTGCGCTCGGTCTCCTCCAGCCGCTGGGTCAGTTGCCGCTCGGTCTGGCGATACTGCGCATCGGCGTTGCGGCGGATATCCTCGACCAGGGTGAAGGGCCGGAGGCTTTCGCCGCGCGAGCGCAGCGAGATCAGCGCATCGGAGCCGCCGAGGGTATCGACCAGGTTGGTCACCAGCGCGCCATTGCCGCTGATCGGCGTCGCCACCTGCTGGCCGAAGAACTCCTGCACCCGGACCCAGAAGCGGTCCTCCAGGATATCGGTGTCGTTGACCACGACGATATTCGCCGGGCCGGCGCTGCGGGCGAGATGCGCCGGGAAACCGGCCGGGCGTTCCTGGCCTGCGATGACCGGCGGCGCGCCCTCAGGGAAGGCGCTGGGCAATTCGCCGCGCAGCCGGGCGGCGATGACGTGGCGGGTATTGTCGCTGCGGAACTCCGCCAGCAGCCGGGTCGGGTTGGGGTCCTGCCGGACCCGGGCGGCATCCACCACCATGGCCTGCGGCGAGGTGGTCAGCAGCGGGATGAATTCCACCGATGCGCCCTCCCGCCTGCGAAGCTCGCCGGCCGAGGCGACGGTGATCTGCTCGAGCTGGGCGAGCGAGACATCGCCGCGATTGAGGCTGTCGCCCTGCAGATTGTACCAGGCGACGTAACCCACCGCCTGCACCCGGTCCTGGGCACCGGCCCTGACCCGCCAAGCGCCGCGCAGGTCCAACACCACCTTGTCCGACGGCGCCTCGACGCCCCAGGCGTTCAGCAGCCGGTCGAGCGAGGAGGCGGTCTCGCTCGGCGGCTGGCCGCTCGGGCCGGGGCGGCTGGCCTGGCTTTCGGAATGCGGATCGACCAGCAGCATCAGCTTGCCGCCGCGCATGACGAATTGGTCGATGGCATATTGCGTCGCGTCGCTCAGCCCCTGGGGATGGGCGACCACCAGCACCTGGACATCCGGCTCGATCGCCTGGGCGTCGAGCGGCACGTCCTTCACGGTGAAGAACTGCCGCAGCTGGTTCATCACCACCGCCGGCTGGCCGAGCTGCGGCTGCCGCAGCATCATCGCCCGTGGGTCGCCGTTGAGCGGCAAAGCCGTCATCACGCCGATGATCGGCCGGCGCGGGTTGGACAGGTCGTAGACCAGCCGCGTCAGGTCGTATTCGAGGAAGCGTTCGCGGTCCGGCTGGAAGAAGGCGACGCTGCGCTCGTCATCCACCAGGTTGGTGCCGGCCAGGCCGAAATAGACCTGCTCGCCGGATTGGTCGACCGGGACGCCCTGGAGGCCATAGGCCATGGCGCGATCCTCGGTTTCGGAGAAGGGCTCCGGGTCGAAGACCTCCAGCCTCACCTTGCCGTCCGCGAGGGAGACATATTCCGCCAGCATCTCCCGCACCCGGTCGGCATAGGCGCCGTACATCGGGATCTCGGCGCCGAGCTTCCGCGAAT
>JAQGIA010000646.1 GCA_028291445.1 Belnapia sp. | reverse complement strand
GCGCGACTTCACGCTCCACGGTCGAACAGCTCCTTCAGCTCCAGCGACATCACGTATGATCCCCGGCGTGACCCAACCGCATAGGCGAAGACCATTTCCGTCTCCTTAGCGACCTGGCGGTTATGGTATGGCGTCGAGCGGTGACCGGCACGGGAATCCCTAGCATGGAATGCAGCCACAGGTACTGGTTTGCCGGGTGATTGCCCCAGGATTTTCCGTCCCGGCTTGCTGTTCGGGCTTGCCGACCCATCATTTGCCACCGAGGATCATCCCATGCCGTCCATGATCGAGGCCCGACCGGTCGCCACCCGCTACGGCGAAACGGACAAGACCGGTACGCTGCGCTACCTGTTCGGCAGCGTACTGTCCCTGGCGGCGCTGTTCGGGCTGTTCATCCTCGCCGGGCTGGAGTTCTGAACGGGCCGGGCCAAACCGGCAGCCGGCTCGGCCGCCTGCTGCGGGACCGGCGCCTCTGGCTGGGTGTCGCCGCGGTCGCGCTCGTTCTCGGGCTGCGTGCCAGCGGCCTTGCCGACCTGCTGTCGCTCGAGACGCTGCGGACCCATCGGGCGGCGCTGACCGGCTGGGTTGCCGGCAACCTGCCGGCAGCGGCGCTGGCCTATGTCGCGCTCTATACGGCGGCGGTCGCTTTTTCGGTGCCCGGGGCGGTCATCCTGACCCTGTCGGGCGGCTTCCTGTTCGGCGCCCTGCTCGGCACGCTGCTGAGCGTGGTCGGGGCGACCTGCGGCGCGGTGCTGGTCTTCCTGTTCGCCAGGGCGATCTTCGGGGAGGCGGCGCTCGACCGCTTCGGGGAACGCGGCCGGCGGCTGGCCGAGGGCATCCGGCGCAATGCCTGGTCCTATCTGCTGGTGCTGCGGCTGGTGCCGCTGTTTCCCTTCTTCCTGGTCAACCTCGTGCCGGCCTTCGTCGGCGTGCGGCTGCCGGTCTATGCGCTCACCACCCTCTTCGGCATCCTGCCGGGGACGGCGGTGTTCAGCCTTTCCGGTGCCGGGCTCGGCTCGGTGCTGGATACCGGCGGCGCGCTCGACCTGCGCAGCATCCTGACGCCGCAGATCATCGGCGCACTGGTCGGGCTGGCGGCGCTGGCGCTGGCCGCCATACCCTAGAAGAACCGCTTCGCCCGAGACTGAGCGGCCGGCGCGACGGGGTCTACCCGCCAGCATGCTCACATGCGCCGCCACCACCTTCCAGCCGGCCTCTGTCCGCACCCAGCTCTGGCTCTGCCGGCCGCGCTTGCCGGTGGCGAGCAGCACGTATTCGGTATTCGCCGTGGCGAAGTCGCGGCCGAAGCTGGTGATGATGGTGTTTTCCAGGCGGCGCGCGCGGGAGGCATGCTGCGCCGGGGTGCGGCCGGCACGGAAGGCGGCGATGGCCGCATGGCCGTACAGGTTTTCGCCGACGCCGTAGCGGAGCGTCAGCGGATGATCCCAGAAGCTGTCGTCCAGCACGGCGACGTCGTTCGCATCCAGTCCGGCATCGTAGCGCTCGAAGGCGGCGCGGACTTCGGCGACCACCTCGGGGATGTTCAGTTCCAGCATGCTCAGGACTCCAATGCGCGGGCGATGGCGACAAGGCGTTCGTCGCCGCCGCGCCAGGCGATGATCGACAGGCCGATCGGCTTGCCGAACATCTCGCCCAGCGGAAGGTTCAATTGCGGCAGCCCGACAAGGCCGGCGAAGGAGGTCAGCAGGCCGAGCCGATTGGAATACTCGTCGATCATGTGCAGCGGCATGTCGGCGCGCGGCGCGGTATAGGGCGTGGTCGGCATGCAGAGGATGGCGCCGCCTTCGAGCAGGGCGCGGGCGCGGTCGCGCACCCTCTCCCGCACCACCTGGGCCACGGCGGTCTGCTCCGGGGTGATGGCGGCGGCGGCGGCCAGGTTGCGGGCGACGTTGAAGGCGAAGCAGGGGTTCACCGCGTCGATCCAGGGCTGGAAGGTCCGCCAGGTCTCGCCGCGCTGGAGGATGCCGCGCTGGTCCATCCAGGCGGCCAACTCGCCCTGGCCGAGCGAGATCCGCTCCGCCTGGCCGCCGAGCACCGCTTCCAGCCGCGCCACGGCGGGGCGCAGCGCCTCGGCCACCCCGGCGTCGCAGACGGCGAAGCAGTCCTCCGCCAGCAGCAGCTTGGTCGGCGTGGCCTCGGGGATCGGGGCGCCCAGCATCACCGCCGCCACCCGGGCGAAGGTCGCCGCGTCGCGGGCGAACCAGCCGGGGGTATCGAAGCTCGGCGACTGGGTGACGCCGCCGGCGAAGGAGATGCGGCCATGCGTCGGCCGCAGCCCATACAGCCCGCAAAGGCTGGCGGGCACCCGGACCGAGCCGCCGCTGTCGGTGCCGAGCGCCGTGTCGCAGAGCCCGCCGGCGACGGCGGCGGCCGAGCCGGAGGAGGAGCCGCCCGGCATGCAGCCCGGCGCCCGGGGATTGTCCGGCGTGCCGTAGAATTGGTGGAAGCCGAGGATGCCGAGCGAAATCTCGCACGAGATGGTCTTGCCGATCAGCGTCGCCCCGGCGCCGAGCAGCGCCTCCACCGCCCAGCTATGCTTCGTCGGCACCGGATGGGTGCGGCCCCAATCGGGATTGCCGCCGCCGGTGACATGGCCGGCGACATCGAACAGGTCCTTGGCGGCGAAGGTCAGGCCATCGAGGGGACCGCCCGGTCTGCCTGCAATATGCACCGAGGTGCCTGGAACGAAGGCACCGAAGTCTTTCCGCATCATCGTCTCTCCCGCTGGGCACCATGGGGTGGCGTTGCGCCGCCTGGACCCGGCCAGCATACTCCGTGCACGGATGATGCCAGCTTGGGATGGTGCCAAACTGGGATGACGCCAGCCTGGATCGCGGCGCCGAGGGCTCACCGCCGGAGGGGCAGATGCCAAGGGACATATGAAGGTCTGTATCTATGGCGCCGGCGCGGTCGGCTGCTATCTGGCCGGGCGGCTGCACCGGGGCGGCGCCACGGTGTCGGTCATCGCGCGCGGGGCCAATCTGGCGGCGATCCGCGCCCAGGGCGGCATCACGGTGACGACGCCGGCGCGGCAGTGGCAGGCGCCGGTGGTGGCGACCGACGACCCTGGCACGCTCGGGCCGCAGGATGCGGTGATCGTCGCGGTGAAGGCGCCGGCGCTGGGCGCCATCGCCGCCGGCCTGGCGCCGCTGCTCGGGCCGGAGACGCCGGTCGCCTTCGTCATGAACGGCATTCCCTGGTGGTACTTCGCCCGGCACGGCGGGGCGCTGGACGGACGGCGGCTGCCGCTGATCGACCCGGGCGATGCGATGTGGACCACCGTCGGGCCGGAGCGGGCGCTGGGCGGGGTCATCCTCGCCTCCTGCGACCTGACGGCGCCGGGCGCGGTGCATGTCGAGACGGCGAAAACCACGCTCTACCTGGGTGAGCCGGCGGGTGGAACGGCGCGGGCCGAAGCGCTCGCGGCGGTGCTGCGGGACGAGGATTTCACGGTGACCGCGGTGGCCGATATCCGCCAGAGCATCTGGGCGAAACTGCAGATGAACCTCTGCTCCGGCCTGTTCGGCTGCCTGTCCAACGGCGCGCCGAGCGCCACCTTCGGGGTGCCGGCGGTGGCCGAGGCGGTGCGACGCCTGGCCGCCGAGGCCGGCGCCATCGCCGCCGCCATGGGCCACCCCACGCAATTCGACGCCGAGGCGAATATCGCCCGCGCCCGCAACCAGACGCATCGGTCGAGCATCGTGCAGGATCTCGATGCCGGGCGGCCGATGGAGTTCGATGCGATGTTCGGCGCGCCGCAGGAATTCGCCAGGCTGAGGGGGGTCGAGACGCCGATGCTGGATCTGCTGGTGGGTTTGGTCGAGGCGCGGGCGCGGGCCGCCGGCTCCTACGGCAAGGCGGCCGGCTGATGGCACAGCGCCGGATGCATCTGGTCGCCTATCTCAAGACCGGGCCGACCGCCAACCACCCCGGCGCCTGGCGCCACCCGGAAGCCGATCTGCACGATATCTTCGAGCCGGCGCGCTACGAGCATATCGCCCGCGTGCTGGAGGCCGGCTGCTTCGATGCCTGCTTCTATGCCGACACCTTCGGCCTGCCGGATATCCATGGCGGCAATTTCGACGCCTATCTGAAGCTCGGCGGGCAGATCAGCTACCTCGACCCGCTGATGATGCTGCCGCAGATGGCGCGCGTCACCCGTCACCTCGGGCTGGGCGCGACGCTCTCGACCACCTTCATGAGCCCCTATTACCTGGCGCGGACCATGGCCTCGCTCGACATGGTGACCAAGGGGCGGGCGGCCTGGAACGTGGTCACTTCCGCCACCAACCTGGAGGCGCGGAATTTCGGGATGGACGGCATCCCGCCCAAGGACCAGCGCTACGACCGCGGCGACGAGGTGCTGGAGGCCTGCACCGCGCTCTGGGATTCCTGGGACCCGGATGCCTTCGTGCTGGACCGGGAGAAGGGCGTCTTCATCGACCCCACCAAGGTCCGCTACACGAATTACGAAGGGCAATGGGTGCGGACGCGCGGCCCGCTGTCCATCCCGCGCACGCCGCAGGGGCGGCCGGTCTTCCTGCAAGCAGGCGCTTCCGAACGCGGCCGGGAATTCGCCGCGCGCTGGGCGGAGATGATCTTCTGCACGCCGCACAGCAAGGCCGATACCATCGCCTTCCACGACGACATCAAGGCCCGGCTGGCGCGCCATGGCCGGCCGCCCGAGGCCTGCAAGGTGCTGCCCTCCTTCGCCGTGGTGGTGGGCGAGACCGAGGCGATCGCGCAGGAGAAATACGCCCATCTGCAGTCGCTGATCGATCCGGAGGCGCAGCTCATGCTGAATTCCAGCCTGCTCGGCGCCGACCTGTCCAGGCACCAGACCGCCGATGCGGTGTCGAAGGCGCAGGGCAACCAGGGCATCTCCGGCTCGCACGACCGGGTGCTGCAATTGATGGAGCAGGAGAAGATTAGCTTCGCCGAGGCCGCCAGCAAGCCGCGCGGGCTGTTGGTCGGCACCGGGGAGAGCATCGCCGATCAGTTGGAGGATTACTTCACCGCCGGCGCCTGCGACGGCTTCATCATCTGGCCCACGGTCTTTCCGCGGATGCTCGAGGATTTCTGCCGCAGCGTGGTGCCGGTTTTGCAGAAGCGCGGGCTGTTCCGCCGGGAATACGGCGGTGCGACCCTGCGGGAGAATCTGGCGGCGCCGTAGCCGGGTTACGGATCGCCCGCCGCCCCGTCACGGGGAGCGGCGGAGGGACCGAGGTCTTGCGGACACTGGCCGCGCAGGAAAACCCTGGCGTGTAGGAAACACTGGCCGCGTAGGAAACACTGGCCGCGCAGGAAAACCGTCGCACCGCGCGTCACCACCGCCTGGGCCAGGTCGTTGTCCCGCTTCTGGTTCGGGTAGATGTCCTTCGCGTTGAAGGGGCGGATGCGGGTATGGGCCACGGCGGTCCCTTGCGGCAGGGATGCGGGAAGGCTAGCGCCGCCGGCACGGCTGTGAAACCATCCGGGAATGCCGACCGCTTATTTCCTCAATGGCCCCATTGCCAATCTCCATGGCCTCGATGCCACGGGGACCTATGGGCGCGAGGATTTCACGGCGATCCACGCCCGTTGCCACCGCGCCGCCGAAGCCGCCGGGCTGCTGCTGGACTTCCGCCAGACCAACGACGAAGGCGAGCTGATCGACTGGGTGCAGGAAGCGCGCGGCGCCGACGGGCTGCTCATCAATGCCACCAGCCTGTCCTATACGTCCATCGCCGTCATGGATGCGATGCTGATGCTGGATTGCCCGGTGATCGAGATCCACATGAGCAATATCCATCGCCGCGAGGAGCCCTTCCGCGACAAGACCTTCACCAGCCTCGCCGCCACCGCCAGCATCTGCGGCCTGGGTGCCCGCGGCTACGAGCTGGCGATCGGCGCCATGGCCGAGCTGATCGCCGGCGGCCGCTCCCGCCGCTGATGGTCGCCGTCGCCTTCCACAGCGAGCCGGACGACCCGGCCGCCTGAGGCAAGGCGCTGGCCGGCGTCGATTTTGGGATGTGACCTTCCCTCGTTTGAGTGGACAAGGGTTACGGCCTACGCGGCCGCGGCGTCGCGCGAGCCGCGCCAGGTACCCGGCACTCCGGTGCCGTCGCCCGGGAAGATGAGGTCGGGCAGCCCGCATTCGGCGATGCGGGCCATCTCCTCGTGCATCCCCATATCGGGAAGAATCGCCCCCGGCCAGGCGCCGGGCATGCGCCAGCGGCCGCCCATGTGGGTGTAGGAGAAATCGAAACCCAGGTGCATCCGGCGCTTGGCCATGCCGCCGTCCTTGCTGCCACGCCGAGCATCGGCAAGTTCGGTGTCAGGCTGGCGCAGGGTGGATTCCGGCTACCCCGGTGGCGGGGTCGGTGCGATCTTCCGGGGATCCGCCCCATGGCATGACAGGACCCCGCGCATGACCGAAGCCGCCGCCGAAATCCTGCTGAAAGTCCGCCAGGGCGGGCCACGCGTCGCCAATCTGGGAGGCGCCGCGCCAAAGACGGCGGCCGAGGTCTGGGCGATCCAGCAGGCGGTGCTGCGCGGCATGGGCGGGCGGATCGGCGGCTACAAATGCGCGGCGCCCCCAGGCAAGACGCCCTCCGCCGCCATCGTGGCGGCCGCCGGCCTGCGTCCTGGCGGCAGCGCCTGGCCGGTAGCCGCAGGCGAGCGCATCGGGATCGAGACCGAAATCGCCTTCCGCCTCGGCCGCAGCCTGCCGCCGCGCGCCACGCCCTATGCCCAGGCCGAGGTGCTGGAGGCCATCGAAGCGGCCTTCCCGGTGATCGAGATGGTGGTCAGCCGCTACCAGGACCCGGCCAAGGTCTCTGCCGAGGAGCTGATGGCCGACAACGTCTCCCATGCCGGGCTGATCCTGGGCGCCGATATGCCGGGCTGGCGCGGCATGGATCTGAAGTCCCTGACGGTGCGGCAGCGCTACGGCGACGAGGTTCAGGTGGAGAAGGTCGGCGGCAACCCCTCGGGCGACCCCTTCGTGCCGCTGGTCTGGCTGGCTAATTACCTGCCGGAATTCGGCCTGCACCTCGAGGCGGGGCAGGTGATCACCACCGGGAGCTGCACCGGGCTGCTCTGGGTCGAGAGCCACAAGCGGGTCACCGGGGAATTCCTCGGCTTCGGGGCGGTGACGGTGGACCTCGCCTGAGGGCTGGCTAACCCCGGTCCCCGCCTGGGGCTGAATTCCGGCACCGATGCAGCGAGTGGCGCCGGGCCGGGATGCTCCATTACCCGGTGGCCTGAGCGGTGCGGCCGCCGCCTCATACTGCCATTTGGTTCCGTGCGCGTATCACGCTGGGTTCACGTTGGCCGCGAGAGGCTGCCCCGGTGGAGGTACGCCACCGTGTTCACCATGTTCAGCAGGAAGCCGGCACCGCCCGAATTGTCGCATGCCTATCGGGTGGTCGAATACCTCACCGGCTTGCAGCGGGATGGACGGCTGCTGCTGCGCTACCTCGCCCGCAAGGCGGACCGGCCGCTCGGTGCCCAGACGACAGGGGCGGTCATGCCCGATGTGCTGACCGTCGAGCCCGCGCTGCTGAACGGACGCTTCGGCGAGCTCGCCAGTTTCGTCGACGACCTCAGCCGCCGCGCCGCGCCGGCGACCGTCACCAGCATCCGCCTGACGAGCGCCTATCTGCGAGTGCCGGTTGAGGGGGACGAACCGCCGGAGGATGTCCGGAAGAAGGTGCGCCGGCTGCATCGGACCATGTGGTTGGTGATCATCATCGCCATCGTGGCGACTCTCCTCGCGGTCGTGCTGCTCGCACATGTGGATGATGGCCGACGGGCAATCCAGCAGCTTGGCATGGCGCGGGCCGATCTGGCGACGGTGCGGACCGAGTTGGAAAAACTCGCGCCGACGACCCATTGGGTAGTGCATGCGCCGGTCGGTGCCGAGGCGTCTGGGTCCGCACCCGCTGGCCTCTTGCCCGCTAACCCCCTGCCCGCTGGCGAAGCGGCTCCGCCGCGCCCTTTTCTGCCGTTCTGCGCCCCGCACTTCGAGGGCTACCAAGGCAACGATCCGGTCGAGCGGGACGCCATGAACGCCAGGCTCAAACGGGAGCGGGAGGCGAAATCCTGGTCGGAGCCGGCGACGGTCCGGGCGGCGACACTTTGCGCCAGCCTGGATGAGGGGTTGCTGCGCGAGGATCTGGTCTTCATTCGCCTGGCGGCCTGGAACTGCCGGACCGCCCTGGTCCTGCCCAGCGGCTGGGGCCAGGGCTGGCCGCAGAACGCCTGCCGGGCAGCGCCTGTGGTGACTTGGCCGAGCACCGTGGTTCCGGCCTGGTGGGAAAGGACGGAATTGCGGGCCTCGGCGGCCATGTCGGTCTTCAGCGGCTTCGTCCTGCCATTGCTGCTCGGCTGCGTCGGCGGCTGTGCCTATGCCCTGCGGCGACTGGACCAGAAGCTGTCGGAATGGACGCTGGAGACCCGGGACGGCCAGCATTCCCTCCTTCGGGTGCTGCTGGCGACCATGCTGGGCGGGTTGCTGGGCCTGGTCTGGAGCGGGGATGAACCGGTGCAGCTTGGCGCCTATACCTTGTCGCTGGCGGCGGCGGCCTTTTTCGTCGGCTTTTCCCTGGAGGTGGTCTTCACCGTGATCGAGGCGATGGTGGATGGGGTCGCGGGGAAGCTGCGCGCCCCGCCACCCGCGCCCCAGGTGATTTCGGTGCAGACGACACCGCCTGCTCCGCTGCCCGATACCCCGCGGGGGCCCGATAGCCCGCAGGTCGCGCCCATCGCGTCGGCGAAGCTGGCCTGATGCCGTTCGGCCAGGGAAGTGCCGCCTAACCCCGGTCCCCGCCCGGGGTGAAGCCCAGCACCAGCTCGTGGATCCGCGCCGGGTCGGACTGCTCCATCACCCGGCGGGCGAAGCGGGCGCAATCGCCGATATCGAGCGCCCGGACCATCTGCTTGACCCGCGGGATGGCGCTGGCGTTCATCGACAGGCAGCGAATCCCCAAGCCCAGCAGCAGGGGCACCAGCCGCGGATTGCCCGCCATCTCGCCGCAGACCGAAACCGGCATGCGTAGCCGCAGCGCCGCCTCGGTGGCGAATTGCATCAGCCGCAGCACCGCCGGGTGCAACGGATCGTACAGATGCGACACCTCGGCCTCCGCCCGGTCCACCGCCAGGGTGTACATGGCTAGGTCATTGGTGCCGATGGCGAAGAAATCCGCCTCCAGTGCGATGGCATCGGCGGCCAGCGCCGCGCCGGGCGTCTCGATCATCACCCCGAGGTCGGGCAGCTTCTCCCGCACCGGCACGCCCTTGCGGCGGAGGCGGCGGGCGACCTTCTCGTAGATCTCGCGCGCCGCCTTCACCTCGGAGGGGTTGGTGACCATGGGCAGCAGGATGCGGACATTGCCGCGTTCGGCCACCCGCAGGATGGCGGCGAATTGCGCCTCCAGCAGTTCCGGGCGCTTCAGCAGCAGCCGCAGGCCACGCAGGCCCAGCGCCGGGTTGGGTCCCGAATGGGTCGGCGCGACGCCTTCGCTCAGCGCCTGCATGTCCTTCTCGCCGCCCCAGTCCAGCACCCGGATGGTCACCGGATCCTCGCCCATGGCCTCCACCACCTGGGTATAGGCGGCGAGCTGGGCCTCCTCGTCCGGCAGGTCGTCGCGGTTCATGAAAAGGAATTCGGTGCGGAGCAGGCCGATGCCGATGGCGCCCGACTGGGCGATGAGCGGCAGCTCGGCGGGAATTTCCAGATTGGCCTGCAATTCCACCGGCTCGCCATCGGTGGTGACGGCGGGCAGCCGGCGCAGCTTGGAAAGCTTGGTGCGTTCCTTGGCGAAGGCGGCGAGCGCCTGGCGGCCCACCTCGCGCGCCTTGTCGCCGGGGCGCAGCACGATGGTGCCGGCGGCGCCGTCCAGCACTGCCATGTCGCCGCGCTCGGCGCTCTCGCTGAGGCCGGTCGCGCCCAGGATGGCGGGAATGCCCAGCGCCCGCAGCATGATGGCGGTATGGCCATCGGCGCCGCCCTCGTCGGTGGCGACGCCGGCGATGCGGGCCGGGTCGAGCAGGGCGGCGTCGGCCGGGGTGAGTTCCTCGGCGACCAGGATGGCGCCCTCGGGCACGCCCTTCAGGCTGCGGAAGGGGGTGGCGGTCAGGTTGCGGGTCAGCCGGCGGGCGATCTCCCGCACCTCGCCGGCGCGGCGCTGCAGGCCGGGCTTGTCATCGTCCTTGGCGGCGAGGATGAGCGCGGCGATCGCCTCCGCCTCGTCGCCCACGGCGGTCTCGGCGGCCAGCAACTCGGTCTCGATCCGCTTGCGGGCGCCGCGCAGCAGGCGGGAATTGCCCAGCATCATCACATAGGCGTCGAGCAGCGGAGCGAGTTCTTCCTGCGCCTCCTCGGGCAGGACCGAAAGCCGGGTCTTCAACTTGCCGAGTTGCTTGCGGGACAGCGCCACGGCATCGGCCAGGCGTTGCTTCTCGGCCTCGGCCTGCTCGGCCACGACATGGCGGCGAGGGACCTCGGTCGGGACCTCGGTGGTCACGAAGACCAGGCCGATGGCGATGCCGGGCGAGACCGGGATGCCACGGATGGCGTGCTCGCGTCCCTTGCGGGAGCCAGGCTTGCGCAGCGCCTCGGCGGCGGCCTTGGCTTCGGCCTTGTTCTCCGGCTTGGCCTCGGACTTGTCAGTCCTCATTGAATCCGGCCTCAACCAGGCCGGCGACCGCATCCAGGGCCTCCCGCGCATCCCAGCCTTCGGCCTCGATGGTCACTTTGCTGCCCTGGCCGGCGCCCAGCATCATCAGCCCCATGATGGAGCAGGCCGGGACCTTCTGGCCGTCCCGGGAGACGCTGAGGCAGGCGGAATAGCGTTCGGCCAAGGTCACCAGCTTGGCCGCGGCGCGGGCGTGCAGGCCGCGGCTGTTACGGATGGTGATGCATTGCCGCAGCACCAGATCCGCCTCGCTGGAGCCGCCTTCGTCGGCGGGGGCGGCGGCGGCATGGGTTCCGAAGTCGCTCATGTCTTGCTTCCTCCGCTGCCGTTCACCCGGGCGATCCCGTTCGGGATATCGCCGGCCGCGGCAATGTATTTGCGCCCGGCCGCGGTGGCGTGGTCGACCGCCTCGGCCAGCGGTTCGGACGACCTGATCTTTGCCAGCTTCACCAGCAGGGGCAGGTTTACCCCGGCGATCACTTCCACATGGTTGTGGTCGGCCAGCGACACCGCGAGGTTGCAGGGGGTGCCGCCCATGATGTCGGTCAGCACCACCACGCCATCGCCCTGCTCCACCGCGGCGATGCTTTCGCGGATGTCCTGCCGGCGGCGCTCCATGTCGTCATCGGGGCCGATGCAAACGGTCGCGACGGCGCGCTGTGGCCCGACCACGTGTTCCATGGCGAGGCGAAGTTCGTCGGCCAACCGGCCGTGGGTTACCAGAACCAATCCTATCATGGGGACGGCGACAGGGCCTCCCGACCCCCAGCATGGGCATGTGGCACGGCGACGGCAGGCGATACAGCCCCGGACGGGCCACCCGGTGTCGCGGCCGGCGTGTCATCGAGTTCCCGATGGGTCACGTCGGCACGCCAGCCCAGGCTGCGAAGATGGTCGGTCAGGCGCTCCGCCACAAGGACCGACCGATGCCGGCCCCCGGTGCAGCCTAACGCGACCGTAAGGTACTTCTTGCCCTCCGCCACGTAGCGCGGCAAGAGCGGATCGATGAATCCGGTCAGCCGGGTCCAGAAGCCGGGAAAATCCGGGTCCGCTTCGACATGGGCGGCGACCGCCGGGTCCCGCCCGGTGAGCGGCTTCAGCGCCGGCACGTAATGCGGATTGCGCAGGAAGCGCAGGTCGAAGACCAGTTCCGCCTCCCGCGGCAGGCCGCGCGGGAAGGCGAAGGATTGCACGTGGATCTGCATCCCCGGCACGCCCTCGCCGCGGAACCGCCGCTCGATGAGCTGGCGGAGCGCCGGCAGCGGCAGGTCCGAGGTATCGACCAGCATGTCGGCGGCATCGCGCAGCGGCGCCATCATCTGCTGTTCCCGGGCGATGCCATCGGCGACCCGGCTGCCGAGCGAGCCGCCGGGGGCCAGCGGGTGGCGCCGCCGGGTCTCGCTGTAGCGGCGCAGCAGGACGGGAACCTCGGCGGTGGCGAAGACCAGCGTCACCGCGGTATCCGGCCGCAGCCGGAGGCGGGCGAGGGTCAGCAACAGATGCTCGGCATCGAAGCCGCGGCTGCGGGTATCGATGCCGGCGGCCAGCGGCAGCTCGCCATCGCCGACCAATTCCTCCAGCAGGTCGAGCGGCGGGTTGTCCATCGTCTCGAAGCCCAGATCCTCGAGCTGGCGGAGGATGGAGGCGCGGCCGGCCCCGGACAGGCCGGTCACCAGCACGATGGGGCGGGTGGCGCCAGGCGGTGCGGGCTCCCCTGGAACGGCACTCATCGGAAGGCCCCGGCCCGGCATGGGAGCCGGCCGATGGCGGCATCCAGCGCCAGCGCCAGGCGGGCCGGGGCGGAGGCTTCGAAGGCATGCAGGCGGATGGCGGGCAGGGTCACGCCGAGGGCCGACCAGGTTTCGGGTTCGGGCATGCGGGTGATCCCGGCCCGTGGCACGAGCTGCGCCACCAGGCGCAGGAGAGGCGCCAGGGCCAGCGGCAGCGGGCCGAAGATGCCGAGGCCACGGACTTCGAGCAGGCCGCGCAGCGCCTCGGGCGCGGCCGGATGGAGCTGTCCGGCTTCCGCGCGCAACGCGACCTGGTCATCGGCGACCAGCGACCAACCGGATTGCAGCAGGCGGAGCACGAGATCGGACTTTCCTGACCCAGGCGGACCGAGGAGGAGCAGCGCATCCTCGTTCCGGGCGACAGAACTCGCATGGAGCAGCATCATGGCCGCCAACCAACAGGGGTTTCACATTGGCAGAAAGCCCCAAGGCTTCCAAGGGTACCCCCGGTTGCACCGCACAAGGCCACCTGCCACCTTGCAACCCGCATGACATCCGACCTCCGCGTGACCCCAGCAAGCCTTGACCCCACCATGATCGACCGGGACGCCATCCGCGCCGCGGCGGCACGGATCGCCCCGCATATCCGGCGGACGCCGCTGCTGCGGCTGGCTCCAGGGGAATTGGGGCCGGACCTGGGCCTGGCCCATGGCCTGGTCCTGAAGTTGGAACTGCTCCAAGCCAGCGGCAGCTTCAAGCCGCGCGGTGCCTTCAACACCATGCTGGCCGGGCCGCTGCCGGCGGCCGGGGTGATCGCCGCCTCGGGTGGCAACCACGGGGCGGCGGTGGCCTATGCGGCCCGGGCGCTCGGGGTGGCGGCCGAGATCTTCGTCCCGGAGATCACCGGTGCGGCCAAGCGGGCGCGGATCGCCGGCTACGGGGCGCGGCTGGTGGTGGGCGGCGCCGCCTATGACGAGGCGCGGCAGGCGAGCGAGCGGCGCGCGGCGGAAACCGGCGCCCTGCAAGTCCATGCCTATGACCAGGCGACGGTGCTGGCGGGCCAGGGGACGGTGGCGCTTGAATGGTCCGAGGATGCCCCGGAGCTGACCCATGTGCTGGTGGCGACCGGCGGCGGCGGGCTGATCGGCGGCATGGCCGCCTGGTACGCCGGCAGCGGAACGCAGGTGATCAGCGTCGAGTCGGAGGGCTGCCCGACCCTGGCCATGGCGCTGCGGGAAGGCCGGCCGGTGGCGGCGCCGGTGGGCGGTCTGGCAGCCGACAGCCTCGGCGCCCGGCAGGTGGGCGCGTTGGGCTTCGCCGTGGCGCAGCGCCATGTGGCGGCGGCGGTGCTGGTGCCGGATGCGGCGATCCTGGCGGCGCAGCGGCTGCTGTGGGAGGCGGCGCGGCTGGTGGCGGAACCGGGCGGGGCGACGGCGCTGGCGGCGCTGCTCTGCGGCGCCTGGGTCGCGCCGGCCGGCGCCAGGGGCGGTGCCAGCATCGGGGTGGTGGTCTGCGGCGGCAATTGCGAGCCCGGCAGCGTCGCCGGGTAGGGCGGCTCAATCCTCGATGCGGCGCCAGCCGGCGAGCAGCCGGCGGCTGGCGGCCTCGATGGCGAAGTGGTGGCC
>JAQGIA010000625.1 GCA_028291445.1 Belnapia sp. | reverse complement strand
TGCTGCGGGATGGCCGGATCCTGCGCCTGCACCTCGACATCCCGGACCGGCCCGGAGTGCTGGCCGATATCGCCACCCGGGTCGCCGCCGCCGGCGGCAATGTCATCGAGGTGAGCCACCAGCGGCTATTCGCCGCACCCAGCGTGCAGAGCGCCGAGCTGGAGCTGATGATCGAGGTCCGCGACACGGCTCAGGGCGATGCGATCATCGCCGGGCTGGAGGCGGGGCTTTATGTGGTGCGTCGCGGCTAAGGCGCGGCGGTTGCACAACCGGGTTTGCTCAGCGGTTATTCAGTGCGATATCAATACGTTCCGCCAGGGCCTGCCAGATCACCCGTGAGCAAATTCGCTGCTTGGACCAAAAAACCTTCATTTATATCTTTATTGATACAGCTTTGCGACTTTCTGGGCGCGTGCTACCCGCAATGTGAGCATTTCAGCAATTTAGCCCTAAATTGAGATGTTTTCGCTGTGGCGTAATAAATCCGAAACGGATAGTGGTGTTCTGCACAACACCGCGGAATGTCGATGCCGGTCTTTCGTTTGCAACCATTGGACGCCGGATCGGACCATCCCGCCTGGGAGGTCAGTTGGCATCGCGCCGCCTGCTGGGTCGTCGCCGAGACGCCGCAGCGTGCGCGCCGCTATGCCAATGGCGCCTTCATCCTGCCGATGAAGCCGGCCACCTCGGATGAGGTGGCGGTGGAACTGCCGTGGACCTCGGCCGGGCTGGTGGAGGTGCAGATGATCGCCGATGCGGTGGAATTCGGCCTGCCCGGCACCGTGACCATCACCCCGCTGTCGCTGCTGCTCACCGCCCGCGCCTTGCAGGAAGCCGCCGCGCCGGCGATGCCGGTCGATATGTTCAACCTGGCGAGCCTGCCGCTCAGCCAGGACAGGCCTCGCCATAGCAGCCGCTGACCCGGCCGCGATCGCCGCTTGCGCGGGTGCCGCCGTTTCTGTATAGGAACATTGTCCTATGCGGACGCCTCCGGCCAGCGGCGGAGATCCTGCCGCAACCGCTCAAACCAAATTTATGCCGTTCGATACCAAGGCCTTGGGCAGCCTGCGCCGCCGTGAATTTTACCGGTTTTAGCCGGACCAGGGCATCAGACCGCGACCGGGACCCCACCTTCGTCCTTGGCGGTGCGGATGGTCTGCAGGGTCTGCACCCGCGCCACCGCTTCCACCGCCGTCAAGCGGGAGGTCAGCGCATTCTCCTGCGCGGTGTCCCGCGCCACCAGCCGCAGCAGGAAATCGCCGCCGCCGCGGATCATGTGGCACTCCCGCACCTCGGGCCAGTCGCGCACCATCCGCTCGAAGGATTGCAGCACCGATTCCTTCTGGCTCTCCAGCCCGACCAGCGCGAAGAAGGTGATCTGATAGCCGAGCGCCACCGGGTCCAGGTCGGCATGATAGCCGCGAATGATGCTCTCCTCCTCCAGCCGCCGCACCCGGCGCAGGCAGGGCGGCGCCGAGAGCCCCACGCGGCGGGCGAGTTCCACGTTGGTCATCCGGCCATCGGCCTGCAACTCCGCCAGGATCTGGCGGTCCACCTCATCGAGGGATGCATCGGTCTCGAGTGTCATGGTCCCATAATTCATTGCGGTGATCCGGCGCTCCGCGCAATATCATTGCTGCGAGCCGAAGCCGCAAGGCATCCGGGTGGCGGCCTTGCCGGCGAAGTTGCCGCTTGTGGCGCGGCCGCAGGCAGCAAATATGCCTGATCCGACCTGATTGCCCGGGAAACCACCTGTGTCCAGAATCCACCGCACGCGCCTGCTCATCCTCGGTGCTGGCCCCGCCGGCTATACCGCTGCCATCTATGCCGCCCGGGCCGGGCTGAAGCCGCTGCTGGTGGCCGGCATGCAGCCCGGCGGCCAGCTCACCATCACCACCGAGGTCGAGAATTACCCGGGCTTCGCCGCGCCCATCCAGGGCCCCTGGCTGATGGACCAGTTCAGGGCCCAGGCCGAGCATGTCGGGGCCGAGATCATCCAGGATGTGGTGACCCGCATCGACCTGGGCGGCAAGCCGATCCGCGCCTGGGGCGATTCCGGCGAGGAATACCAGGCCGCCGCGCTGGTCATCGCCACCGGCGCCCAGGCCCGCTGGCTGGGCATCCCGGGCGAGCAGGCGCTGTCCGGCTTCGGCGTCTCGGCCTGCGCCACCTGCGACGGCTTCTTCTTCCGCGGCAAGTCCGTGGCGGTCATCGGCGGCGGCAATACCGCGGTGGAGGAAGCGCTCTATCTCGCTAACCTGGCGAAGACCGTCACCGTGGTGCACCGCCGGGACAGCTTCCGGGCCGAGCGGATCCTGCAGGAGCGGCTTTTTGCCAAGCCAAATGTTACCGTTCTGTGGGATACCGTGGTGGAGGAAGTGCTGGGCACCGAGGGCCGCTTCCCCGCCGTCCGTGCCATCGCCACCCGCCAAGCGCAGAGCGGCGAACGGGGGGAGCTGGCGGTGGATGGCGTCTTCGTCGCGATCGGGCATGACCCGGCCACCGCGTTGTTCCGCGGCCAGCTCGGGATGGATGGAGAAGGCTATATCGTGACCGAGCCAGGCAGTACCCGCACCGGCATCCCCGGCGTCTTCGCCGCCGGCGACGTGCAGGACCGCATCTACCGCCAGGCGGTCACCGCCGCCGGCACCGGCTGCATGGCCGCGCTCGAGGCGGAGAAGTGGCTGGCGCATCTGCCGGCGGATGCCCCCGCCGTCGAAGCCTGGACATGAGCATGGTCGCGCCGCGCGCAAACCCCTGTAGGTTTGCCTAAGCGATGCCGTTGGACTGGGACAAGCTCCGCGTCTTCCACGCGGTGGCCGAGGCAGGCTCCTTCACCCATGCCGGGGAGACGCTGAACCTCAGCCAATCCGCCGTCTCCCGCCAGATCCAGGCGCTGGAGGAAGCGCTGCAGGTGCCGCTGTTCCACCGCCACGCCCGCGGGCTGATCCTGACCGAGCCCGGCGAGACGCTGAACCGCACGGTGCGGGAGGTCTTCGCCAAGCTGGCGATGACCGAAGCCCTGCTGACCGAAAGCCGGGAACGCCCTGCCGGGCGGCTGAAGATCACCAGCACCACCGGCTTCGGCAGCACCTGGCTGGCGCCCCGCCTGTCGCGCTTCCTGACCATGTATCCGGATGTCAGCGTCACCATGCTGCTGGACGACAGCGACCTCGACCTCGCCATGCGCGAAGCCGATGTGGCGATCCGCATGCATCCGCCGAAGCAGCCGGATCTGATCCAGCGGCATCTCGCCAGCTTCGGCTGGCGGGTCTGCGGCGCGCCATCCTACCTTAAGACCGCCGGCATCCCGTCCCGCGCCGAGGAGCTGGATGCCCATCGCATCATCTGCTGGGGCGAC
>JAQGIA010000621.1 GCA_028291445.1 Belnapia sp. | reverse complement strand
CCGCGCCATGGGCACCGTCTCGGCCGATGCCAATCGGCGGCTGAACGATGCCTCGGCCGAGCTGTCCGGGCAGTTGCTGCACCCGGATGTGGTGCGCGGCCTCGGCCAGTTGCCGGCCACCATGTTCCGCTGGCAGCGCCGCTACGACCTCGCGCTGGATGCCGCCGGCAAGGCGCAGATGCGCGCCTCCGCCATCCGCGAGATCGAGGCGCTGTTCACTAGCGTCTGCCTCATGGTCATCATGGTCTATGGCCTCGTGCTGATCATCGACAGCAACGGCACCCGCGGCCTGATGATCGGCGCCTTCTTCCTTGCCGGCCATGCGCTGAGCCCCTTCTCCGGCGTGCTGAACCAGTGGGACAGCTGGAACGAGGGGCTGAGCGCCTGGCGCCGGCTGCGCGACGTCATGCGGGTGGATGGCGAAGCCCCGCCGCGGCCGCCCGAAGCCGCGGCGCCGCCCGGCCTGTCGATCGAGGCGGTGACCTTCTGGCCCCCCGGCCGCGAGCGGGCGATCGTCGGCGGCATCAACCTGACCCTGCCGCCCGGCGCGGTGCTCACCGTCGAGGGCCGCAACGGCGTCGGCAAGAGCACCCTGCTGCGGCTGGTGCTCGGCCTGCTGGAGCCGACCTCCGGCCAGGTGCTGCTGGGTGGCCAGGACACCCATTTCTGCGACCGCGGCAGCATGGGCGCGCGCATCGGCTACCTGCCGCAGGATATCCAGCTGCTCGAGGCGGATATCTTCACCAACATCGGCCGCGGGCCGAATTCGCCGCCCGAGATGGTGGTGGCCGCCGCCCGCGCCGCCGGCGCGCATGACATGATCGGCCGCATGCCGATGGGCTACCAGACGCCATCGGGAACCAGCGCCGGGCTTTCGGCCGGGCAGCGCCGGCTGGTCGCCCTGGCCCGGGCGCTCTACGGCAACCCCGAATTGCTGGTGCTGGACGAACCCGAGGTCGGGCTCGACGGCGCCTCGCGCAATGCGCTGCGCGCGGCGGTCGAGCGCATCCGCCTCGCCGGCGGGGTGGTGCTGGTGGTGACGCATGAGCCGGACACCTGGACCGATGTCACCGACTATCGGCTGAAGCTCAGCGCGGGCGGCGCCTGGTCGCTCGATGCCGCGCAGCGTGAGCCGGGCGAGGCAGGCCCAGGCCGGGAAGGTAAGGAGCCGTATTTTGCAACAATTGGTTGAGCGCAGCCGCTCCACCGCGCTGCCGCCGCCGGTTCCGCTGGACAGTCTCCAGCGGCAGCTCGAGCTGTCGATCAAGAGCCCGCCGGTCGGCCGGGTGGTGCGCACCTCGCTGCTGACCCTGGGCCTGACCCTGGTGCCCTTCCTCGGCTGGGCTACCATGACCACGGTGGAACGCGCCGTCATCGCCGGCGGCCAGCTGGTGCCGGAAGGCCGCCGCAAGACGGTGAACTTGGCCGAGGCCGGTATCCTGCGCCGCCTGCTGGTGCAGGAAGGCACGGTGGTGCAGGCCGGCCAGCCGCTGCTGCAACTGGACGTCACCCAGGCCGAGACCCTCGCCAACCAGGCCCGCGCCACCTTCTGGGGCGGCCGCGCCCGCGCCGCCCGGTTGCGCGCCGAACAGACCGAGAGCCGGCGGATCGACTTCGCCCCTGATCTGCTGGCCGCCGCCGCGGCGGATCCCGCCATCCAGGTCTTCGTCACCGCCGAGACGGCGCTGTTCGAGGCCCGCTGGGGCTCCTACGACAGCCAGGCGAGCGTCGCCGAGCGTGCCATCACCCAGTTGCAGGAACAGGTCGCCGGGGCCCGGGCGCAACGCGAGGGCGCGACCCAGCAGGTCCGCACCATCCGCGAGCAGATCGCCGGCTACAACCGGCTGCTGGCGCAGGGCTATGCCTCGCGCTTCACCGTGCTCAACCTGCAGCAGTCGGAAGCCGGCTTCGTCGCCACCATCGGCCAGTCGACCGCGCAGGAGGCCCAGCTGCGGGAAGCCATCATCCAATCGCAGCAGCAGCTCGCCGGACTGCGGCTGACCCGGCTGTCCGAGGTCGCCAACGACTTGCAGACCACCGAGACGGCCATCGCCACCGCCGCGCAGCAATTGCGCTCCACGCAGGACGTCCTGAGCCGGCGCGAGGTGCTGGCCCCCGAGACCGGCAAGGTGACCAATATTCAGGCCTTCACCCCGGGTTCCAGCATCCAGCCGAGCCAGCCCATCCTCGACCTGGTGCCGCTGCGCGACCGGCTGGTGGTGGAAGGGCAGATCATGCCGGTCGACATCGAGCAGGTGGAGATCGGCCAGCGGGTGAATGTCCGGCTGAGCTCCTACCGGATGCGCAGCGTGCCGCTGCTGCATGGCCATGTGACGGTGGTCGGCGCCGATGTGCAGACCTCGCCGAGCGGCGATAAATTCTTCACCATGCGCGCCGAATTCGATGCCTCCTCGTTGGAGAGCAACCCCGAAGTGACCCCGATCGCCGGCATGCCGACCGAGATCTACATCCTCGGCGAGAAGCGCACGCCGCTCGCCTATCTGGTCGGGCCGCTGCTCAACTCGGCCCGGCGGGCTTTCCGGGACTGAGCCTCGCGCGGCGGGCTACCGCCGCGCCGCCACCTGCGCCAGGTAGCTGTCGAACGACAGTTCGGCCACCCGGAACCAGGCCCGCATGTCGTCGCGCGCCTTGGCCCAGTTTTCATGGATCCGGGCGTATTCCGGGCTTTTGCCCACCAGCTCCTGCTCCAGCGCCATGGCCTCGCGGTAGCAGGCATCCATCACCTCGCGCGGGAAGGCGCGGAGCTGGGTGCCCTGGGCGAGCAGCCGGCGCAGCGCCTCCGGGTTGCGGGTGTCGTAGCGGGCCAGCATCCAATGCGTCGCCTCCGCCGCCGCGACCCGGACCGCCGCCTTGTGGCTGGCCGAGAGTGCGCCCCAGGCGTCGAGGTTGACCATCAGCGAGGTATTGGCCGCGCCTTCCCACCAGGCCGGGTAGTAGTAGAAGGGCGCGACCTTGTGGAAGCCGAGCTTCTCGTCGTCGTAGGGGCCGAGCCATTCGACCGCGTCGATCGTCCCCCGCTCCAGCGCCGGATACAGGTCGCCGCCGGCCAGTTGCTGCGGCACGCCGCCGACCCGTGACAGCACCGTGCCGCCGAGCCCGGCGATGCGCATCTTCAAGCCTTGCAGATCGGCCAGGGACTTGATTTCCTTGCGGAACCAGCCGCCCATCTGGGCGCCGGTGGTGCCCAGCGGCAAGCCGTAGCAATTATAGCTGCGGAACAACGCGTTCAGCAGGTCGATCCCGCCGCCCTCGTACATCCAGGCATTCTGCTGCCGGGTGTTCATCCCGAAAGGCAGGCCGGTGGCGAAGGCGAAGGCCGGGTTCTTGCCGATGTAGAAGGAGTTGGTGGTATGCGCCGCCTCCACCGTCCCGGCCTGCACCGCATCCAGCGCCTGGAGCGCGGGCACCACCTCGCCGGGGCCGAAGACGCGGATCTGGAAGCGGTCCTCGGTCAGCTCCGCCACGGTGCGGGCGAAGACATGCGCGGCGCCATGGATGGCATCGAGGCTGGTGGGATAGCTGCTGGTCAGCCGCCAGCGGACGGTGGGCGCGGTCTGCGCCAGGGCGGGCGAGGCGAGAGTGGGGGCGACGAGGCCGGCCGTGGCCGCCGCCAGCGCGCCGCGGCCGAGGATTGCTCTGCGGTCCATGGTTGGGTTTCCTCCGGGATGCTTACGGAGGCGGCAGGAACCACGGAAGCGCCCGCCGCGGAACCCCCCTAAGGCCCTGGTGGAACCCGGCGGGCGGTATAAGCTGCGGAAAAATCCCGGAGGAAACCATGTCCGCCGCCCTCGACGACCAGGTGCGCGTCTACTGGATGACCGGCTGCACCAGCTGCCTGCGCACCAAGGAATTCCTTGCCCGCCGCCGGGTCCCCTTCCTGTCGCGCAACGTGCTGGTGGATGCCGGCGCCTATGCCGAGCTGGAGCGCTTCGGCCTGCGCCAGGTGCCGATCGTGACCCGCGGCGAGGCCTGGGCCAATGGCCAGGTGCTGCGCGACGTGGCCGAGCTGGTCGGCCTCGACCTCGGCGCGCCGCAGATCCTGCCGGTCCCCGAATTGCGTCGGCGGCTGGATGCGATCCTCGCCGGCACCGGCCGGTTCGCGGCGCAATTGCCGGAGGCGACGCTGGCGACCCTGCTGCCCGACCGGCCGCGCAGCCATGCCGACCTCGTCTACCACATCGTCAATATCGCCGATGCCTTCCTCGAGCATGAGGCCGGCATCCCGCTGTCCTACGAGGCCTATTTCCGCACGCCGCCCGACGCCGACCGCGCCGCGCTGCTGGGTTATGCGGCCGATGTGCGCGCCCGCCTCGCCGCCTGGTTCGACGGTCCCGGCCGGAGCCGCGACTGGACCGCGACGGCCGCGGTCTATTACGGCGCCCAGTCGCTGCACGAATTCCTGGAACGCACCGCCTGGC
>JAQGIA010000612.1 GCA_028291445.1 Belnapia sp. | reverse complement strand
GCGCGCCCGGGCGCGCAACCAGATCCGCCGCAAGCGCTACCAGGAAAGGCTGCGGGCCGACCTCGACCGCAGCCTGGAAATGGCGGTGACCGACCCGCTGACCGGGCTGCGCAACCGCCGCTACGTCCGCCGTCACCTCGATGGGGTGCTGCGCGGGACGGATGCGGCGGTATTGCTGGTGGATGTGGACCGCTTCAAGCTGATCAACGACCAGTACGGCCATCCGGCCGGAGACGTCGCCCTGCGCGAGGTCGCCAGCCGGCTGAAGTCCCATCTCCGCGCCGCCGATGTCGTCGCCCGCTACGGCGGGGAGGAGTTCATGGTGGTGCTGGCCGGGGCGCCGACCGACTACGCCACCATGGTCGCCGAACGGCTCTGCGCCTCGCTCAGCGCCAAGCCCTTCGAGATCGCCGGGTTGCCCTTGCGGGTGACCGCCAGCATCGGGCTGGCGATCGCGCCGCCCGGCACCAGCGTGAATGCCGCGGTGGCCGCCGCCGATGCGGCGCTGTACCGGGCCAAGGAAGCCGGGCGTAACCGGGTGGTGGAAGCGGTTGCTGCGGATTTCGTCGAGGGCGCGAATACCGATGAGCTGCAGGATACCGCCACGGCATTCCGGATCGGCGCCGTCTGAAGCGCCAGCATCGGGGTGAAGCGCCAGCATCGGGGGCCTGAAACGCAAACGGCGGGCCAGGGCCCGCCGTCATCTCGACCCCAATGGGATTCGCAGGCTACTTGATCTTCGATTCCTTGAAGACGACGTGCTTGCGCGCGACCGGGTCGTATTTCTTCAGCTCGAGCTTACCGGTGGTGTTCCGGACGTTCTTCTTGGTGACATAGAAGAAGCCGGTTTCGGCGCTGCTGACGAGCTTGATCTGGATGGTGTTCGACTTGGCCATGGCGAAGCCCGATGATCCTGAAGTACCTGGAAGGGGCGCAACCTAACCGTCTGCGCCGCCGCGTCAAGCCAAAGCCGCATCAGCGCCAGAAGGGGGAGGCTTCGAGCAGCGCGTCCCAGGCTTCCAGCGCATGGCGCCGGGCGCGACCGGTGCGGCCGGCGGCGAAGCCCTCCACCGCGCCCACCGCCCAGGCGGGCACGCCGGCGCCGAGCGAGCCGACCAGCCCACGCGCCACCGCCATGTCGTTGGCCACCCCCAGTTCCTCCTGCAGGGCGGTCAGCCGGCGGAGGAAGCGCCGGGCCGCCTTGCCCGGCCAGAGCGGGGCGAACAACTCGGCCGCGTAACGCAGCCGCTTGGCATCCAGCCGGACTTCGTGCAGCGCCTCGGCGCCATGCGCCTCGATCGCCTCGCCACGCTTGCGCAGCCGGTGCCAGCGCTTGTCCAGCAGGGCGGCGGCGAATTCGGCCAGCGGCTGGTCGAGCAGCGCGGTCCGGTCGTTTGACGTATCCCTGGCCTTATCCCTGGGCGCATCCCCTGACGTGTCCCCCGGCACCTCGCGCCAGGGGCGCAGCAGCATCAGCGCCAGCCCCGCCAGCACCAGCCGGGGGAAGGCGGGTCCCTCAAGCTGCCGGCCGAGGCTGGCATAGGCCTCCTGCCGCCTGGCCTCGGCCGCCTTCAGCAACGCCGCCAACCGGCGGTCGCCGCCGATCGCCTCGGCGGCTTCCGCTCCGGTTCCGGCGAGGAACACATCCCAGTCCCGCGCCGGCCCCAGCGTCTTGGCCAACGCCGCCAGGCCGGCATCGAATTCCGCCAGGGCCGGGCCGCCGGCCGCCGGGCGAAAAGCCTTCAGCACCGAGCGCAGCCGGCGCAACGCCACCCGGGTCTGATGCACCCCCTCGGGCCCGGCGCCCAGGCGGCAGCCCGGGGCATGGCTCAGCATCACCTCCAGCAGATGGCCGAGCGCCGCCAGCAGCGCCGCCTCGACGGAGGCGGCATCGGCCAGCGCCGGTGGGCCACGCCGGCGGGGGCGTGGTGCTTCCCCCCGCGCCAGGGCACGACCTGCCTCGGCCAGGCTGGCGGTGGGTGGCAGCAGGTGCAGGTCGCCGGCCAGCGCCGCGGCGCGGGCGAGTACCGCCTCGGCGGGTCCGGTCAGCCGCAACCGGGCGACCGGGAGTTCGTCGGCGACGGCGCGCAGCTTGCCGGTCAGTAATTCGGCCTCGACCTCGCCGAGCGCCACCAGGGTGCGCCGGCCGCTGAAGGCGGCGACCGGCATCAGCGCCAGCCCCTCCGGCGGGGCGGCATCGACCGCTGCGGCCGGGGTGCCGGGCAGCCAGGCCTGGCCCGGCGCGGGCATGGCGCGCAGCAATCGGCGGGGTCCGCGCCGCGGCTCGGCCAGGGCCAGCCCATCCGCGGCGAGGCTCCCCGCGGCGGTGTCCAGCCAGATCAGCTCCTCGGCGGCGCTGCGGTTGCGGCCGAGCCGGGCGGTGGCAATGCCCGGATGGCGCAGCAGCCGCGCGGCAGCGGCCGGGTCGAGCGTGAATTCGAGGCTGGTGACGGCATCCGCCGAGGCTGGCAGGGCCGTGGCCGCCGCCTCCTCCTCCGGGGCTGCGGTACCAGGGGTTTCCTGACGGTTCAGCTTTGCGTCTCCGCTGCCAGCAGGTCGCGCGGTGCCAGGAAGCGGACCAGCCGGCCGCCCCCCGTAGCGAGCTGGCGCCATGATGAGGCTATGGTGAATTCGGCCAGCGCCCCGGTCGGGTAACCTTCCGCCAGCCGCTTGGCATCGGCCCCGCCACGGGCCAGCGAGACCGGGTCGGCCAGGGCCAGGGCCAAATCGTGCAGCCCGGGATTATGGCCGATCAGCAGCAGGCTGCGGGCCGTTTCCGGCACCTGCCGCAGCTCGTCCAGCAGGCGCGGCCAGGGCGCGAGGTAGAGCGCGTCCATCGGCTCGACCAGGGCGCCATCCTCGAAAGGGGTCAGCGCCTCCAATGTCTGCAAGGTCCGGCGGGCCGAGGAGACGAAGACGATGTCAGGCGACAGGCCCAGGCCGCGCATGGCTTCGGCCATCGCCATGGCGGAACGACGACCGCGCGCGTTGAGCGGGCGGGCGTGGTCGGGCAGGGCCGGATCGTCCCATGAGGACTTCGCGTGCCGCAGCAGCAGGAGCTGACGCATCCCGGCGATCCTGCCATGCGGCGCGGCGCTTGTCGCCTGTCGGTTCGGCCATGCGGCGCTGACGGCAGCCTTTGCCTCGCACCTTGTTGCCTTGGCCCGGCGTCCCGCACCCTTCCCAGGACCGGCGGCAGAGCCCATCTGGGGCCGGAAATCGAAGGAACCGGCATGTCCCGAGCTTATGCGATGAGCGGCCTCGATGGTCGCCGCGCCACATCTGGAAAGCAGCGCCTGGGGAACCGGGGCTGATGCGGCGGCGCCACCTGCCGCTGCTGGCCCTGCCGCTGCTGGCCCGCACCGCCGAGGCCATGCCCGCCGACTTGCGCTTCCGCATCATGCGCGAGGGCTCGGCCATCGGCACCCATCGCGTCGGCTTCACCGAGGCCGGCGGCCTGCTGACCGCCCGCACCGATGTCGCCATCCAGGTGAAGGTGATGAGCTTCACCGTGTTCCGCCTGAGCCATGTCTTCACCGAGGTCTGGTCCGGCAACCGGCTGGTCTCCGCCACCTCCCGCCATGACCGCAACGGCACGGTGAAGGAAATGGCCGTCCGGGCCGAGGGCGGCGCGCTGCTGGTTACCGGCACGGCCCAGGGGTCGGGCGCCCCGCAGCGCCTGCCGGCCGAGGCCGCGCCGCTGAGCTGGTGGGATCCCCGGCGCTTCGCCGGCCCGCTGTTCGACAACGAGACCGGCAGGCCATTGCAGCTGCAGTGGAGCCGCGCCGCGCTGCCCAACGGCGGCACCCGCTGGCGCGCCAGCGGCGAGACGGAGGGCGAGGCGAGCTATGCCGCCGATGGTACTTGGCTCGACTGGAAGACCAAGGGCGACGACGGCAGCATCGTGACCTACGAACGCTTCTGACGGGTCCTGCTGCGGGTGGTGCTGGGCGACCCGCTCACGGCCGGACTGCCGGCGCTGGACGGGCCGGACCCGGCCGCCGCCTTCCTCGCCGGGCTGTCGCCCGACCCTTGAGGGCGGTTGCGCGCTAAGCTGCTTGCGCTGACCATGGGCCACCGACAGCGGGGCGAGGGCCGAGTGATGAGCGCTTACGAATTCGAATGGATGCGGCTGACCGCCGAGGAGCTGCGCGCCCGCGCCGCGGAGGATGCGATGGTCATCGTCCCGGTCGCCTCCATGGAGCAGCATGGCCCGCATCTGGCGACCGGCGTCGACATCATCCTCGGCACCGCCGTGGCGCATGAGACGGCGAAGCGCCTGGCCGCCGCCGGCCAGCCGGTGGTGGTGACGCCCTGCGTCTGGACCGGCCTCGCCGAGCACCACATGGCCTTCGGCGGCACCGTCACCCTGGAATTCGAGAGCTTCTCCGGGGTGCTGCGCGGCATCGTCCGCTCCGCCGCCCGGCACGGCTTCAAGAAGGTGATGCTGCTGAACGGGCATGGCGGGAATTCCGAGGCCATCGCCACCTGCGCCGGCGAATTCGCGGTCGAATTCGGCATCAAGGTCGCCGGCGGCACCTATTGGCATGTGGTGCCCGAGGTGATCGCCCCGCTGCTCGAACGCCAGTCCGGGCTGATGCATGCCTGCGAGGCCGAGACCAGCATGATGATGCACCTCCGCCCCGACAGCGTCCGCACCGAGCGCCTGGCCGAAGCCTTCGGCCCCGGCTCCACGCGGGTCGAGGGCCAGCCGCCGGGTCTCGCCATGCGGCGGTCGTTCAAGGCCTTGTCGCCCAGCGGCGTGATCGGCGACGCCAGGGTGGCGACCGCAGCGAAGGGCGCGGCGCTGCTGGCGGCGATCGCCACCAAAATGGCCGAGGTGCTGGCCAATCCGAAGCTGTGGGCATGAACCCGCCGCTATTGGCCGGCCATGCCGCCTGGGCGGCGCTGGCGACCCTGCCCGCCGGCCATCGCTTCGCGCGGGAGGAAGGCCGGCTGGACCCGGTCGAGTTCACCCGCGTCGTCCGCGCCTCCGGCCTGGTGCGCCCGGTCGATGACGCGGCGCGGATGGCGGCGATGGTCGCCGGCGCCAATCTCATCGTCACCGCGCGGGATGCGGCGGGGGTGCTGGTCGGTGTCGCCCGCAGCTTCACCGACTTCGCCTATGGCTGCTACCTGTCCGACCTTTGCGTCGATCCGGCCGGGCAGGGCCTCGGGATCGGCCGGGCGCTGATCGCCGAGACCAAGCGCATCATCGGTCCCGGCTGCATGCTGTTGCTGCTCTCGGCGCCGGACCCGATGACCTGGTACCCGAAGCTCGGGATGGAGAAGGTCGAGAACGGCTTCATCATCCGTCGTGACGGGTGAGCGTATCGGGCGCGACGGGTGAGCGTATCGGGCTACTCCGCGTCCTGGTCCAGCGCATAGCCGGCCGAGCGCACCGTGCGGATCACGTCGGTGCAGCCGGCGATGTTGATCGCCTTGCGCAGCCGGCGGATATGCACGTCCACCGTCCGCGGCTCGACATGGATGTCGCGGCCCCAGACGGAATCCAGCAGCTGTTCCCGGCTGAAGACCCGGCCGGGATTCTGCAGGAAGAATTCCAGCATGCGGTACTCGGTCGGGCCGAGATGCAGGGCCTTGCCGGCCCGCACCACCCGGTGGGCGTCCTGGTCCATGCTGATGTCGAGGTAGCTCAGCACCCCCTTGATGGCGATGCTGCCCGAGCGCCGCAGCAGGGCGCGGATGCGGGCCAGCAGGCTGTCCATGGCGAAGGGCTTGGCGATGTAGTCGTCCGCCCCGGTGTCGAGGGCGCGGACCGCGTCCTGGTCCTCGGTGCGGGCGGTCACCATGATGATCGGCAGGTCCCGCGTCGCCGGCTTGCGGCGGAGCTGGCGGCAGACCTCGATGCCCGAGAGCGCCGGCAGCATCCAATCGAGCAGGATCAGGTCCGGCCGGGCCTCCGCCACGCGCAGCAGGGCCTCCTGGCCATCGGCGGCCTCCTCGACGCGGAAGCCCTGCTTTTCCAGGTTGTAGCGCAGCAGGGTGATGAGCGGCGCCTCGTCCTCCACCACCAGGATGGTCGGCCGGGCATGGCCCTGGACCATCTCCGGCATCGCGCGGATGCTGCTCATCCGAAGCTGGACCCCTCGGGCGGCCGGACGACGGCATAGGCCGAGCCATCGCCCTTCGGCCGCTCGTCCGGCAGGCTGTCGCCGCGGACGGCGTAATGCACCGTCTCGGCGATGTTGGTCGCGTGGTCGCCGATGCGCTCGAGGTTCTTCGCCACGAACAGCAGGTGGGTGGCGGCGGTGATGTTGCGCGGATCCTCCATCATGAAGGTCAGCAATTCGCGGAAGATCCCGTTGTAGACCTGGTCCACCGGCTCGTCGGCCGCCCAGACCTCGTCGGCGCGGGCGACGTCGTCGTTCACCAACGCGTCGATGGCGCCCTTCAGATTGTCCTGCACCAGCACCGCCATGCGGTTGAAGCCGTTCAGGCTGCCGATCGCCGGCTGCTGGGCGAGGACGATGCTGCGATTTGCGGCGTTGCGGGCATAATCGCCGATGCGCTCGAGGTTCTTCGCCACGAACAGCAGGTGGGTGGCGGCGGTGATGTTGCGCGG
>JAQGIA010000353.1 GCA_028291445.1 Belnapia sp. | reverse complement strand
GGGCGATCTTCGCCACGATCTCCTCGACGTCCTTCAGGGTGACCATCTTCCGCCGCTTGCCCTCGGGCTGCAGCATGCGGGAGGCGCCGACCTCGTCGATCACGTCGATCGCCTTGTCCGGCAGCTTGCGGTCATGGATGTACTTGGCCGAAAGCTCCACCGCGGCGCGGATGGCCTCCGGCGTGTAGCGGACCTTGTGGTGCTTCTCGTAGTTGGTCTTGAGGCCGGTCAGGATCTTGACCGTATCCTCGATCGACGGCTCGTTCACGTCGATCTTCTGGAAGCGCCGCACCAGGGCGCGGTCCTTCTCGAAGTAGTTGCGGTATTCCTTGTAGGTCGTGGATCCCACGCAACGCAGCGTGCCCTGGGCCAGGGCCGGCTTCAGCAGGTTGGAGGCATCCATCGCCCCGCCGCTGGTCGCACCGGCGCCGATGACCGTATGGATCTCGTCGATGAACAGGATGGAGCCGGGTTGCTGCTCCAGCTCGTTCACCACGGCCTTCAGCCGCTCCTCGAAGTCGCCGCGGTAGCGGGTGCCGGCCAGCAGGCTGCCCATGTCGAGCGCATAGATGGTCGATTTCGCCAGCACCTCGGGCACGTCGCCCTCGATGATGCGCTTGGCCAGGCCCTCGGCGATGGCGGTCTTGCCGACGCCGGGATCGCCCACGTACAGCGGGTTGTTCTTGGTGCGGCGGCAGAGGATCTGGATGGTCCGCTCGATTTCGGAATCACGCCCGATCAGCGGGTCGATCTTTCCGGCCGCGGCCTTCTTGTTCAGGTTCACGCAGTAGTTGGACAGCGCGTCCTGGCTGCGGCCGCCGCGCGGCTTCTCCTCCTTCTCCGGCTCCTGCGGATCGGACGGGCCAGCGGCGGTGGTGGGCGTGCCCTGGACCGGGCGGTTGCCGGTGCGGCCGGGCGCCTTGGCGATGCCGTGGCTGATGAAATTCACCGCATCCAGCCGGGTCATGTCCTGGAGTTGCAGGAAATAGACCGCATGGCTTTCCCGCTCGGAGAAGAGCGCGACGAGCACGTTGGCGCCCGTCACCTCGTCCCGGCCGGAGGATTGCACATGGATCGCGGCGCGCTGGACAACGCGCTGGAAGCCGGCGGTCGGCTTCGGGTCGCCGGCCCGCTCGGTCACCAGCCCAGCCAGATCCTTGTCGAGGAACTCGGTCAGGTCGCGCTTCAGCTTGTCGTTGTCGACCCCGCAGGCACGCAGGACGGTGGCCGAATCGGTATCGTCGGTCAGGGCGAGAAGCAGATGTTCCAGAGTCGCGTATTCGTGCCGGCGCTCATTGGCCAGGCCGAGGGCGCGATGGAGCGTCTGCTCAAGATTGCGGGACAACATGCTCAAGACGCTCCCCGTTGGAGGCCAACGCAACGGGAACATCCGGTTGCGGGGCTGGGTTTCCTCGGAAAATACTGCCGGCCGAAGATCCGGCGGTCACGACATCCATGACCGGAAGCTGGCATGACCGGACGCTGGCATGACCGGACGCTGGCATGATCGAAAGCTGGGCGTTCGGGGTGATCTGGACGAGCCCCCCGTTCGGCGGGGTGCCATTCTTTTTGGGCAACCAATCATGCGCGGCAGGGGAGCCGGGCAGGACCAGGGGCGGGCAAAACCCTTGCAGGGGCCTGGCGGCCATCCTGCCCCCGATATCGGCCATCATGCGATCACGCTTTTACCCGATCGCACAACCACCTTCGCGGCCGTGCGGGCGCGGACCGGCATCATTTCCGCGCCTCCCAACTCTGGCCCTTCCAACTCTGGCCCTTCCAAATCTGCGCATCCCGGCATGGCACGGTCATTCTTTCTCGATCGTGCACTGCAACGGATGCTGGTTCTGCCGGGCGAGGTCCATCACCTGGGTGACCTTGGTCTCGGCCACCTCATAGGTATAGACCCCGCAGACCCCGACGCCGCGGCGATGCACATGCAGCATGATGCGGGTCGCCTCCTCCCGGTTCTTTTGGAAGAAGCGCTCGAGGACATGCACGACGAATTCCATCGGCGTGTAGTCGTCGTTCAGCATCAACACCTTGTACATGGCCGGCTTTTTGGTGCGCGGCCGGGTCTTCACCACCACGCCGGTATTGGGCGTGGTGTCCCCCGGGGTGATGCCGCCGGGCGGGTTGGCGCCGGTTGGGCCAGCCGGTGCCGCGCTGGCCCGGGTCGTGCCGACACGGGTGGACCTGATGGGTGCTGCGCCGATGATCCGCTTGTCCTGATCGCTCATGAGGTTCCTGGTGGGCAGGACTGCACCCGCCTGCGGGCATCCGGGCATGTCAGGCACTGGCCTGGCATGGTGGACAGGATATCGCCCCGATTGGCACAAGGTGAAGGGCCCTGGCGGGGTCTGTCGCATATATGGTCAGGCGACCCTGGCAGGGGAAGGGTTACCGGAACCTGTCCGCACCGCATCCGCGGCCAATGGCAGCCGGCGCCTGGAACGACGAAGGCCCGGCCCGGCGGCCCCATTGCAGGGAACCACCGGGGCCGGGCCCCGAAACCTTGCCGCCGGCGCCCAAGGCGCCGGCGGCCATGGTCGCTGCCTCAGGCGGCGACCGGCTTGGACATGGTCTCGACCGCCAGGGTCATCCGCGCCGAGATCGGGGCGAAGGACGCCTCGACCAGCTTCAGCGAGGCTTCCTGCAGCTTGGTGGTCTCGGCCAGGGTCTTCTCGATCGCGGTGCGGGCATAGGAGGTCTGGATCTCGGTGGCCTCCTTCAGGCTCTTCACGCCCGACAGCGCCTTGACGCTGGCGATCGCATGCTCGCTCAGGCCCTGCATCAGCGCCATGGTCTGCTTGCTGAGGTCCTGCACGCCGGCGAAGTAGACCTGCGTCGCCTTGGTGAAGGCTTCCGCGTTGCCACGGCCGAATTCGGCGGCCTGCTCGGCGGCCTTCAGCATGCCGTCGGTGGCCTTGCTTGCCTGGTCCATGCTCTTCTCCATCGTTTCACGGGTCTGGGCAGCGCCTTCGCCAACCAGCTTCTGGGTCTTGGCAGCACCAGCGGCGGCCGCATCATTGACCAGCTTCTTCACGTCGGCTGCCTTGCTTTCGATCGTTACAGACATGGCTTGCTCCTCTGTGGGGCTTGCCGCCCCGGTTCCGGTCGTTGCCTGCTCGACGCTACTGGCTAGGGTCCGACCGTTATGCTGCATTGCAACATGCCGTGTCCTTAATCCGGTCACTGCTGCAATTGCAAGCAAATTGTTGCAGCGCACCATAGGTCGCGGAATGCCGCTGGACGACAGGATCGGCTGGGGCTTCCGCCTTATCCGCAGCCAGCCGCTTCCGGGCTCGATCTTCCAGACTGGACTCGATGCTGTTTGCCTGCCGGAGTGGACGGCTGGTGCAAGCCCTGCCTTGCGCAAGGCAGCCGCCCATCACGGAGATATCTCGTGCCCAGCAAGCCCGCGCAAACCGCTTCCCGCCCGCCGATCTTCGATGGCCTGGACGTCAGGGTGACGGATGGCCGGATCGAGGGCGACGACGCGCTGCTGGTGATCAGCTTTCCGTCCTACCGGACCAATCAATCCTTCGCCAATCGCGGCTTTGCCGAGCGATGGTTGGCCGAACGCCGAATTTCCGCAGTCGAGGTGAAGGCGTCCTGGAACCATTGGATGCAGGTGCCGGACACCGAGCCCGCGATGGCGGCGATCAAGGCCATCGCCGGCAGCTATCGCCGCGTGGTCACCTATGGATCGAGCATGGGCGGCTATGCGGCCGCGGCCTGCAGCGCCGCCGTGGGCGCCCATGCGGTGGTCGCCATTTCGCCGCAATACTCGATCGATCCGGCCAAGACCGGTTGGGACAAGCGCTGGCTGCCCTATGCGCGGACCATCCTCGGCCGCGGTGGCTTCATCCGGGACGACATGGCGACGCAGCTCGCGCCCGATGCGGCGCTGCATATCATTGCCGACCCCTGGAACCCGGATGCCGAACATGCCGCGCTGATCGGGCGCCATTCCCTGCGGCCGGAGGGTTTATTGGCCCTGGGTTGCGGCCACTCCGCAGCGGCGGGGCTACGGGATTTCGGCCTGCTCGGCAGTTGTGCAGTCTCTCTGCTGCGCGGCACCGAATCCGTGGGCCATTGGCGCCGGCAGCTCCGTGCCCGGCGCGCGCAATCCCACCGCTACTGGCGCCTCCTCGGTGAGCGCCAGATCCTGCGCGGCGCCCGCGGCCAAGCGGGTGCCCTGGCCGCCGCGGCACGCTGCGCCGAGTTGGCCTTTGCCGCCGTCACCGTGCCGGGGCCGCCCGAGGCAGTCAGCCTGAAAAGCGCCGCCGTCATCCAACGCCGGCTCAGCCGGACCGAGGACGCGCTGGCTATCCTCGAGCGCCTGGCCAGCACCAATTCCCATAACGCGGCGACCGCTGGCCTTTTCGCCAATATCTGGCTCGACTTGCGGCGCCTGCCCGAGGCGCGCGAATGGCTGGCGGAAGCGGAGCGCTTGCAGGCCCCACCACATGCGACCGCGGCAATCCGGCAAAGGCTTAGCCGTCTCAGTGCAACGATGGTGCCGGGGCCTGAATAGCCGTTTGGCAGAGCTTTCGTGCAACGTCTCCGCAGACCCACCCCCCTAAACCCTTGTGCTGTCGATGTTCTGCTTCCATTCCCGTGGACAGGCGCTAGGCCGAATCGGTAGTGTCATCCAGACTCGACAGCTTGCGGGGGCAGGCTGCGCGTCGGGGGGCTTCTATCTTGCGGATTCCTGCGCTGTCGCGACTGGGCCTTGGCCTGGCGCTGTCTCTGCTATCCGCGGTCGGCGCCAAGGCCCAGATCGGCAGCGAACGATACTCCGCCATCGTCACCGATGGCCGCACCGGCGCCACGCTCATCGCCGCCAGCCCGGACGAACAGCGCTATCCCGCCTCGCTCACCAAGATGATGACGGTCTACCTGGCTTTCGATGCGCTGCGCGACGGCCGCATCGGCCTCGACAGCGTCATCCGGGTCTCCGGCAATGCCGCTTCCATGCCGCCCTCCCGCCTCGGCCTGACCTCGGGCATGACCTTGACGGTGGAGGAGGCGATCCTCGCCCTGGTGACCAAATCCGCCAATGACGCGGCGGCAACGCTTGGCGAAGCGCTCGGCGGCGGCTCCGAGGAGCGCTTCGCCCAGATGATGACCATGAAGGCCCGGGCGCTGGGGATGACCCGCACCACCTTCCGCAACGCCTCCGGCCTGCCCGACCTCGACCAGGTGACCACGGCGCGGGATATGGCGCTACTCGGCCGCCGGCTGATGCAGGACCATCCCAACCGCTACAATTACTTCTCGACGCCGCATTTCGTCTTCCGCGGCCGGACCCATTGGAATCACAACCGGCTGCTGCAGGAATACGAGGGCGCCGACGGCATCAAGACCGGCTACGTGAACGACAGCGGCTTCAACCTGGTGGCCAGCGCGCAGCGCGACGGGGTCCGGCTGATCGCGGCCGTCTTCGGTGGGCAGTCGGGCCGCGAGCGCGACCGCCACATGATGGCCCTGCTCGACCAGGGCTTCCTGCAAATGGGCGTCGCCCCGACCTTGCGCCGCAGCCTGCCACCGATGATGGCCAGCGCCCAGGCGGCACCACTGCGGGGCGCCCGGGCGATGCGGCGCGCGGTAGCCGCCGCCCCGGGGA
>JAQGIA010000611.1 GCA_028291445.1 Belnapia sp. | reverse complement strand
GTCGCCATCCTTTGCACCACCTCCGGCACCACCGCGCGGCCGAAGCTCGCCATGCTGCGCGGCGGCGCGCTGATCCGCCATTGCGAGAGCTACCTCAAGGCCGACCCCAAGGGGCCGCGCGACGAATACGTCTCCGTCCTGCCGCTGCCCTGGATCATGGAGCAGATCTACGTCCTCGGCTGGGGCCTCATCGCCCGGATGAAGGTGAACTTCGTCGAGGAACCCGAGACGATGATGGCCGACTTCCGCGAGATCGGCCCGAGCTTCGTCCTCTTTGCCCCCCGCCTTTGGGAACAGATCGCCGCAGAAGTCCGGGCCAAGGTCATGGATGCCTCGCCGCTCAAGCGGCGGATGTTCGAGGCGGGCATGGCGCGCGGCCTGGCGGCGCTGGACCGGGGCGGGCGCTCGGTACTCGCCGACCAGCTGCTGTTCCGCGCGCTGCGTGACCGGCTGGGTTTCAGCAACCTGACCTCGGCGGCGACCGGCGGCGCGGCGCTCGGCCCGGATACCTTCCGCTTCTTCCTCGCCATGGGCGTGCCGCTGCGGCAGTTGTACGGGCAGACCGAATTGCTCGGCGCCTATACCGTCCATCGCCCCGATGACGTGAATTTCGACACGGTAGGCGTCCGCTTCGACGAGACGATCGAGATGGTGGTGGACCAGCCGGACCAGAATGGCGTCGGCGAAATCGTCACCCGCCACCCGAACATGTTTTCCGGCTACCTCGGCCTCGCCGAGGCCGCCGATCTGCGCGACGGCTGGCTGCATACCGGCGATGCCGGTTATTTCGACAAGGTGGGCCATCTCGTCGTCATCGACCGCATCAAGGACATCGCCACCACCAGCCGGGGCGATCGCTTCAGCCCGCAGTACATCGAGAACAAGCTGAAATTCAGCCCCTATGTGGCGGAAGCGGTGGTGCTCGGCGATGGCAGGCCGCATCTGGCGGCGATGATCTGCATCCGCTTCCCCATCGTCAGCAAATGGGCCGAGCGCAACCGCATCGCATTCACCACCTATACCGACCTCGCCGCCCGGGACCAGGTGCTGGAACTGCTCCGTGCCGAGGTGGCCAAGGTGAACGCCACCCTGCCGGAGCCCCAGCGCATCCGCGACTTCATCCTGCTCTACAAGGAACTCGACGCGGATGACGAGGAGCTGACCCGCACCCGCAAGGTCCGCCGCGGGGTGATCAACCAGAAATACGGGGATATCATCGCGGCCCTTTACCGGGGCGATGCGGCCATCCCGGTGGATACCACCATCGCCTTCCAGGACGGCACGAAGCAACGCATCCGCACCACCCTGCGCGTGGTGCCCATGGCGGCAATCTCGATGGCGGCGGAGTAACCCGGATGGACTGGTCCCTGCTGCTGCAACTGACCCTGAACGGCCTGATCGTCGGTGCGCTCTATGGCGTCGTGGCGATGAGCTTCGTGCTGATCTACAAGGCTTCCCAGGTGGTCAACTTCGCCCAGGGCGAGTTCCTGTTGGTCGGCGCCTGGGTCTGCTGGTGGATGCTGACGGAATGGCAACTGCCCTTCTGGATGGGCTTCCTGCTGACCCTCGCCTTCATGACCGCCTTCGGCCTGATCCTGCAGGTCGTGGTGCTGCGGCCCCTGATCGGCGAGCCGGTCATCAGCGTCATCATGGCGACCATCGGCCTCGGCATCTTCTTCCAGGCGCTGATGAAGTGGATGTTCGGGGTTTTCGCCAAGCCTTTCCCGCCGATCTTCACGACCGAGCGGGTCAATCTGCTGGGGCTTGAGGTGCAGACCGTCTATCTGCTCAGCCTCGGCATATCGATCGTCATCATGGCCGGCTTCGCCTGGTTCTTCACCGCGTCCAAGCATGGCCTCGCCATGCGCGCCACCGCCTTCGACCAGCAGGTGGCGCAGTCGCTCGGCATCTCGGTGCCCAAGGTATTCGCCATGTCCTGGGCCATCTCGGCGGTGGTGTCCTCGGTCGCCGGCATCGTCGTCGGCGTGGTCAACGGCGTGTCCTCGGCGCTGTCCTTCTATGGCATCAAGGTCTTCCCGGCGGTGATCCTGGGCGGGCTCGACAGCGTGATTGGCGCGGTGCTCGGCGGGCTGATCGTCGGCGTGCTGGAGAATTGGGCGCAGTATATCGATGCCGGTTGGCTGAACTGGGGCAATATGTACGCCATCGCGCCTTTCTATGCGCTGATCCTCATCCTGCTGATCAAGCCCTATGGGCTCTTCGGCACCAAGAACATCGAGCGCGTGTAATGAGCCTCGCCCCCGCCGGCGACTACCGCAGCAGCTACCGGGAAGACATGACCATCTTCCCGACCCGCAACAGCCGCATCGCCGTGCTGTGCGGCTTGATACTGCTCTGCGCCGCGCCGCTGCTGCTGGGGCGCTACGAGCTCGGCATCCTGATCAATATCGGCACCCTCGGCATCGCCGCGCTGGGGTTGAATATCCTGGTCGGCTTCACCGGCCAGATCAGCATCGGCCATGCCGCCTTCTTCGGCTTCGGCGCCTTTGCCAGCGCCTGGCTGCATGAGCGCTGGCATATCCCGGTCGCGTTGTGCATCCCGCTCGCGGGAATCATGACGGCCTTCGTCGGCCTGCTGTTCGGTGCGCCGGCCGGGCGGCTGA
>JAQGIA010000352.1 GCA_028291445.1 Belnapia sp. | reverse complement strand
TTCAACGAGCGTGAGGGCCTCGGCCGCTTCGAGTATCCGGTACTGGTGGTCTTCGCGACCCTCGGCGCCATGGTCATGATCTCGGCCAATGACCTGATGTCGCTCTATATCGGGCTCGAATTGCTGTCGCTGCCGCTCTATGTCATCGCGGCCTTCAACCGCGACAACGGTCGTTCGGCGGAAGCCGGACTGAAGTATTTCGTCCTGGGCGCCCTGGCCTCCGGCCTGCTGCTCTATGGCGCGTCGCTGGTCTATGGCTTCGCCGGCACCACCAATTTCGACCGCCTGGCCGATGCCTTCTCCGCAGGCCAGGGCATCTCGGCCGGCGTCATCGTCGGCGTGGTCTTCGTCATCGCCGGCCTCGCCTTCAAGATCTCCGCGGTGCCCTTCCATATGTGGACGCCCGATGTCTATGAGGGCGCGCCGACGCCGGTCACCGCCTATTTCGCCTCCGCCCCCAAGGTCGCGGCGGTGGCGCTGATGGCGCGCGTCCTGCTCGGCCCCTTCGGCGACCTCATCGCGCAATGGCAGCAGGTGATCCTGCTGATCTCCATGGGTTCGATGATCCTCGGCGGCTTCGCCGCCATCGGCCAGACCAACCTGAAGCGGCTGATGGCCTATTCCTCCATCGGCCATGTCGGCTACGCGCTGATGGGCCTCGCGGTCGGCAGCGATATCGGGCTGCGCGGCCTGCTGGTCTACATGGCGATCTACGTCTTCATGAACCTCGGCACCTTCGCCGTGCTGGTCGCCATGCGGCGGCAGGGCCGCGCGGTGGAGCGGATCGAGGATCTCGCCGGCCTGGGCCGGACCGATCCGACCACCGCCATGTGGATGGCGATCTTCATGTTCTCCATGGCGGGCATCCCGCCGCTCGCCGGCTTCTTCGGCAAGCTCTATGTCTTCCTGGCGGCGGTGCAGGGCGGCTTCTGGACGCTGGCGGTGATCGGCGTGCTGACCAGCGTGGTCTCGGCCTATTACTACCTGCGCGTCGTCAAGGTGATGTATTTCGACCAGCCGGTCGGGGCACTCGACCAGGCGCCGGCGAGCCTCACCATCGTCATGGCCGGCAGCGGCCTGTTCACCCTGCTGTTCTGCCTCTGGCCGGCGCCGATGCTGGCGGCGGCCCAGGCCGCGGCGGCGGCGCTGCTGGGGTGATGCTCCCCACCGGTTGGCGGCTGGAGGTGCATGCGGCACTGCCCAGCACCTCCGACCGTATCGCCGAGGCCGCGGCGGCCGGCGAGCCAGCCGGCCTCGCCGTCCTCGCCCGCCAGCAGACGGCGGGGCGCGGGCGTTCCGGCCGGGCCTGGGTCTCGCCGCCCGGCAATCTCTACCTCTCGGTCCTGCTGCGGCCGCGCCAGCCAGCGCGGGAGGTCGGGCAATGGTCGCTGCTCGCCGGCGTCGCCTTGGCCGAGGCGGCCCGGGCACTCGATCCCGAACCCGCCGCGCTGCGGCTGAAATGGCCGAACGACCTGCTGCGGCATGGCGCCAAATGCGCCGGCATCCTGTGCGAGACGGCATTGGCCGCCGATGGCGCGCTGGACTGGCTCAGCCTCGGCATCGGGGTCAATCTGGCGCATGCCCCGGCGGTGCCCGGACGGCCCACCACCTGCCTCGGGGCCAGCGAGCCGCCTGAAGAATTCGCCGGCCGGCTGATGGCCCGGCTCGACCATTGGGTGGGCTGCCAGGCGCGCGAGGGATTTGCCCCGGTCCGGGCGGCCTGGACCCGGCTTGGTCCCGACCTGGGGGCGCCGATGAGCTTGTCCTGGACGCCGCCGACCATGGGTTGCTTCGCCGGGCTTGCCGAGGATGGCGGCCTGCTGCTCGATGCGGAGGGCCGCCGGCAGGTCATCCGCAGCGGCGAGGTCCACCTCCCGGGAAGCGGGACCTAGGCCGTGCTGCTGGCGATCGATGCGGGCAATACCAACGTGGTCTTCGCCGTGCACGACGGGGTGGAATGGCGCGGCCGCTGGCGCATCGCCACGCGGGCCGACCGGACCTCGGATGAATACGCCGTCTGGCTGCTGGCGTTGTTCCAATTCTCCGGCCTGAAGCCGGGCGACATCGACCGCTGCGTGATCGGCACCGTGGTCCCGGCCGCGCTGTACAACCTGCGCCGGCTCTGCCGCGAGTGGTTCATGGCCGAGCCGCTGGTTGCCCGCGCCGTGCTCGACTGGGGCTTCGAGATCCGGGTGGACCGGCCGGGGGAGGTGGGGGCAGACCGCCTGCTGAACTCGCTGGCGGCGCATCGGCATTACGGCGGCCCGCTGGTGGTGGTCGATTTCGGCACCGCGACCACCTTCGACGTGGTCGATGGGCGGGGCGCCTACCTGGGCGGGGTGATCGCCCCGGGGATCAGCCTGTCGCTTGAGGCGCTGCATACCGCCGCGGCGCGGCTGCCGCGGATCGGCATCGGCCGGCCGCAGGCGGTCATCGGCCGGGACACCGTGGCCGCCATGCAATCCGGCATCTACTGGGGTTATGTCGGGTTGGTCGAAGGCATCATCGGTCGCATCCGGGCCGAGCAGGAGGCCGGGATGAAGGTGGTGGCCACCGGTGGGCTGGCCCCGCTGCTGGCCGAGGGCACCACGGTGATCGAACAGATCGACCCCGATCTCACACTGGAAGGGCTTCGCCTGTTGGCGGATCGCAACCCGGCCCCCACCTTAGGAAAAACACCCTCGCGCGACCCCGGTTGACGCGGCCCCGCAGCGAGACGGCGGCCAGCGGCCCGGCAGCGCGGGGACAGGATCATGGTGTGAAAGGCTGGGGCGAAGTTGTCGCGACTTTGCCCTAGAAGGGATATATGAACGATCATATTGGCTCGACCGCACCCGATGCGGCCGATGATCTTGCCTTCATCCCGCTCGGCGGGACCGGCGAGATCGGCATGAACCTCAATGTCTACCGCTGCGACGGCCAATTGCTGGCCATCGACTGCGGGATCGGCTTCGGCGGGCCGGAGATGCCCGAGGTCGAGGTGATGGTCCCCGACCCGGTCTGGCTGTCGGAACGCCGGGACCGGCTGGTCGGCCTGGTCATCACCCATGCGCATGAGGATCATGTGGGCGCCGTCGCCCATCTCTGGCCGATGCTGCGCTGCCCGATCTATGCCGGGCCCTTCGTCGCCGCCGTGCTGCGGCGGAAGCTGGGCGAGGCGGGGCTCGGTGGTGAGGCCAAGGTGGTCACCGTGCCGCTCGGCGGCCGGCTTTCGCTCAAGCCCTTCGACCTCGAATTTCTCCGTGTCGCTCATTCGGTGCCCGAGGCCCAGGCGGTCGCCATCCGGACCCGGCATGGCCTGATCGTCCATACCGGCGACTGGAAGCTGGACCCGGAGCCGCTGATCGGCGAGCCGACCGACGAGGCCGCCTTCGCCAAGCTCGGCGAGGAAGGCGTCCTCGCCATGGTCTGCGACTCGACCAATGCGCTGGTCGAAGGCCACTCGGGCTCCGAGGCCGAGGTGCGCCGCAACCTGGCTGCCATCATCAAGGGGCTGCGCGGCCGCGTCGCCGTCACCTGCTTCGCCACCAACGTCGCCCGGGTCGAGAGCATCGCCCGGGCCGGCCAGGCG
>JAQGIA010000554.1 GCA_028291445.1 Belnapia sp. | reverse complement strand
GCGCGACGGCAGGCGGCTCGACCTCATCGCCGGGACGCGGCACGACCTGCTGGCGGTGGAGGATTACCGGCAGCTGGCCGAGCACGGCATCAAGGCGGCGCGGGACGGGGTGCGCTGGCATCTGGTCGAGACCGCGCCCGGGCATTTCGACTGGGGCGCGGTGCTGCCGCTGCTGCGGGCGGCGGAGGCCGCCGGCGTGCGGGTGGTCTGGGACCTGTGCCACTACGGCTGGCCGGACGGGCTCGATGTCTTTTCGGCCGCCTTCGTCGAGCGCTTCGCCGCCTATGCCGCGGCCTTTGCCCGGCTGCACCTCGATGTGACCGGCCGGCCACCGATGGTCTGCCCGGTGAACGAGATCTCCTTCCTCGCCTGGGCCGGCGGCGACATGCGCCGGCTGAACCCGGCCTGCGAAGGCCGCGGCGGCGAGCTGAAGCGCCAGCTCGTCCGTACCGCGATCGCCGGCGCGGCGGCGGTACGCGAGGCGACGCCCGGCGCGCTGATCTTCGCCGTCGACCCGATCATCCACATCGTGCCGAAGCGCGGCCAGGACCCGAAGCCGGTCGAGACCTACAACGGCTTCCAGTGGGAAAGCTGGGACATGCTGGTGGGCCAGGCGGCGCCGGAGCTTGGCGGCCACCCGGACGCCTTCGATGTGCTGGGCGTGAACTACTACTGGAACAACCAATGGACCGATGGCGCGGAGCCGCTTTCGGTCTTCGATACCGAACGCTTCATCCCGGTGCACAAGCTCTTCGCCGCGGCGCATGCCCGCTACGGCAAGCGCATCTTCCTGGCGGAGACCAGCATCGAGGGTCACAACCGCGCCGGCTGGCTGCGTTACATCGCCGAGGAGGTGCGCGAGGCGATCCGCCAGGGTGTGCCGATGGAGGGCATCTGCCTCTATCCCGTGCTCAGCCATATGGGATGGGACGAGGATCGCTACTGCGCCAACGGGTTGTTCGAGTTGGAACCGAAACACGGCCGCCGGGTGGTGCATGCGCCGCTGGCGGCCGAGCTGCGCCAGCAGATCCGCAGCTTCGCCCACTTCTTCGGCGAGCCCTTGGCGGCAGCGAGCGAGGCGGCGGCCTAGCCCGGCTCCAGCAGCCCCGCCGCCGCCAGCCGGCGACAGAACTCCACCGCACCCCCATCCGCCGCCAGGCCCACGGGGGTAGCGCCGGTGGCCAGCGCTTCCAGCCAGGCAAGTTGTGGCGCGGTGAGCGGCAGCCGGCCACCGGCCCACCGCAATTCCGCGCTGCCATCCGGCAGGGCGGCCACATGATGCAGCATGCCATCGGCCAGCCGCAGCCTTGCCTCGGGCTTCGGCGGCGGGGTCAGCAGGCCGCGACCCGGCAAGGGCATGCGCTGCCCCGCCAGGGATTCCAGCAGGCCGAGCGAGAGCTGCTCCAGCGCCGGCGCGGTCCCCAACCCGTCGAGCCGCATGGCCAGGGCCGTGCGCAGGCCTGGCGCCGCCGCCGCCTCGCCCAGCCGCCAACTGGGGAAGGGCGCACGCAGCGCGGGGTTCTCCGCCTCCTGCCGGTCCAGCAGCAGGTGCAGCGCTTCCGCCCAGGATGGTTCCAGCAGGCCGATGGTCAGGTGCAGCGAAGCGGCGGCCTCGGCGCCGCGGGCTTCATGCAGCGTGCCGCGCGGCAGGTACAGCGCTTCGCCGGGCTGCAAGGTCAAGGTCACCGGGGCGGGCTCGGTGGGGGTCATCTCGCGCTGCCAGGGGGTCCGGCTGGTCGGGAAGGGCAGCGGCTGGCCGGGCCAGATGTGCCAGGTCTTCGGCCCTTCGACCTGCAGCACCAGCACGTCATGCGTGTCGTAATGCAGGCGGAAGCCCTGGGCGCCGGGCGGGGTCAGATAGGCATTGGCCTGGACGCCGTGCAGGAACAGCTTCTCCAGCCCACGGCAGAAGCCGGCCAGGGGCGGGTGCAGATCCTGCAACTGGGAAACGATGAGCGTGGCGCCGGCATCGAAGCGCGCCAGCAGCCGCAGCGGGTCGATCCGGCCATCGGGCAGGCAGTATTCCGCCTCGGGCACGCTGGCGCTGCCGGCCTGGGCGGCATCGGCCAGCGAAATGCGGGGCGCCCGGGCCGCATCATTCGTCAGCAGCGCGTCCAGCACCGGCACCGAGATCAGGCCAGCGAAACGGCCCGGCGTGGCACCGGGGAAATGCCGCCAGCCCGTGGCTTCCCGCAGCGCCAGAACCTCGTCGAGCGGCAGCGCGCCGAAGGCCAGCGCCGCGGCGGCTTCCGCCAGGGTTGGCGGCAACAGGGGCGGGTGCGGGATGGCCGGCTGGGTCATCGCCAGCCGCGGCCGCGGCCCTGCCCGTCGTTCGGGTCGTTGTCGGTGACGCTGCGGCGTTGCGGCGGCGGTGTGTAGCCGCGGCCGCGGCCCTGGCCGTCGTTCGAGTCGTTGTCGGTGATGCTGCGACGCTGCGGCGCGGCATTGTAGCCGCCGGAATAGCCACGGCCATAGCCGGGCGAGTCGCGCGGGTCGTTGTCGGTGCGCCCACCGCCACCGCCGCCATAACCACGCCGGCCATAGCCCGGGGAGTCGTTCGGGTCGTTGTCCGTGCGAACCGTCTCGGCAGCGGGGACCGGGGTGGGCACCAGAGCGGTTGGCGGGGCAAGGCCGCCGGCCGCTTCCGCCGTGCCGGCACCGGCCACCGTCGCGGCGCCCAGTCCGGCCACCTGCAGTACCAGGAGCCGCCGGCCAAGGCGTTCGTTCCGGATCGGCTCGTCCATTGCTTCCTCCTGCTGCGACAGCCCTGGGCACCGGCCTTGGCCCAATCTCAACCCTTGCGACATCGATATGCAACTATCCTGACGCCCCCTTTTGGGGCAGCGCCGCGGGATGCATGGCATGACGGCAGACCGGGACCGGCGAATGGCGCATTCTGTCGCGGAGTTCTTGCTGGAACGTTTCGATGTGGGCGCAAGCCGTTTCGAAGGAGCCGATCACATGTCCGATGTCCTGATTGCCGATGCACCGGCGACCGGCAGCCTGCCACCGCTCTACCGCAGCCTCGAAGGGTTGACGGCGGAGCGCCATGCCGCGCTCCGGCTACGCGATGCCGGCTATGGCTTCGCCGCCGGCGCCAGCGCGATTCCGCTCGCGGCCGAGGAATTCACCGTCGCTGCCCGCAGCCTGCCGATCGTCTTCGCAGCCCAGGCGCCGCATATGCCGGTGGTCATCACCGGCCTCGCCGCCGGGACCAACCTGTTCGTCGACAGCGGCGGGGCGTGGAAGATCGGCGCCTATGTACCGGCTTATCTGCGGCGGTTTCCCTTTTTCCTGCTGCGGGTCGCCCCCGGCTCCGAGGAACTGGCGCTCTGCATCGATCCCGGCGCGCCGCAGGTCAGCGATACGGTGGGCGAGCCGCTGTTCGCCCCGGATGGCAAGCCGGCGCCGCAGCTCGAGCGCGCCTTCGCCTTCACCCGCTCGGTCGAGGAGGCGTTGCTGCGCACCCGGGTCATGACCCTGCGGCTGGCCGAGCTTGGTCTGCTGCGGCCCTCGGTGGTGCAGTTCGAGCATCACGGCAAGCCGCTCAGGATCGACGGTTTCTTCGCGGTGGACCGGCCGGCCCTGGCCGCGCTGCCGGCCGAACAACTGGTGGAACTGCGGGACCACGGCTGGCTGGAGCCGATCTATGCGCATCTGCTGTCGATCGGCAGCATCCCGGACCTCGCCAAGGATATCCGCGGCTGAAGTCCCGCGCCTTCAGCCCGGCGGCGGGGATGGCTGTTCCGCCCGGCAGGCGGAGGCCGCAGCCCGGCCAGGGCCAGCAGCAGTGCCAGGATGGCGGCCAGCCGAAGGCCAGGTTCGCGGTACGGCAAGCCGCCATGGCCAGGATCCGTCATGGCGCTGGCATCGCGCGGGATATCCTGCCGGGGGCGGCAGCCTCGGCTGGGAAGGGTTATTTCCCGTTAACATGGCGCGCCGGGTCGCGGCTGGGCCATCGCCCGGCTGCCGCAACCGCGTTAAGACGCTGGTACCCGCGCCGCGACCAGGCTGCGGAAGCAAAGCCTTCAGGGGGAAATCATGCTCGGACGCCGTCACCTCATGACCGCGACCTTCGGCCTCGGCAGCGCGGCGACGGTGGTTGCCTCGGTGGCTCCCTTGGTGACCCCCTCGCTAGCATGGGCGCAGCCGCGCCTTCCCAGCCTGTACATGTTCATCCCGGCGGGGCCGGGCGGCGGTTGGGACGGGCTCGGCCGGGCGATCGAGCAGGTGGCGCGGCAGGCCGGGCTGGTCGGCACCTTTCAATTCGAGAACGTCGGCGGCGCCGGTGGCTCGGTGGGCCTGCCGCGCTTCGTCGGCCAGCGCCGCGGCCGGCCGGATGCGCTGATGGTCACCGGCTCGATCATGGTGGGCGCGACGCTGACCAACCGCACCCCGGTCGGCATGAAGGACCTCACCCCGATCGCCCGGCTGACCGAGGAGGCGGGGGTGATCGTGGTGCCATCCAGCTCCGACATCCAGGACCTGGCCGGGCTGCTGGCGGCGCTGAAGGCCAATCCGGGCGGGGTCTCGATCGCCGGCGGCTCGGCCGGGGGCACCGACCACATTACCCTGGGGCTGATCCTGAAGTCGCTCGGCCGCTCGGCGAAGGAGGGGTCCTACGTCGCCTTCGCCGGCGGCGGGCCGGCCCAGGCGGCGATCCTCGGGGCGCAGGTGAAGGCCGGCATCTCCGGGCTTTCGGAATTCGCCGAGCAGATCAAGTCGGGCCGCATGCGGGCGCTGGCGACCACCGGCCCGACCCGGACCGACCCTGTCATCCCGACGCTCAAGGAAAGCGGCGTCGATGTGGTGATGACCAATTGGCGCGGCGTCTTCGCCCCGCCCGGCATCCGCCCCGACGCACGGGAGAAGCTGGTGGCCCTGATGACCGAGCTGCATGCCCTGCCGGCCTGGGCGGCGATGCTGCAGACCCGGGACTGGGGCGATGCCTTCCTGACCGGCGAGGCCTTCGCCAGCTTTCTCGCCGAAGACGTGGCCAAGACCGAGACGGTGCTGAAGGAGATCGGGCTCGCGTGACCCGCCCCGGCGCGCGTCCCGACCTGCTGGTCGGGCTGTTCGTCCTGCTGCTCGGCGTGCTGACGCTGTGGCAGGCGAGCGTCATCCCGGACTCGCCCATCTATGCCCAGGTCGGCCCGAAGCCGGTGCCCTATGGAGTCGGTGCCGGGCTGCTGGCGCTGGGCGTGGGGTTGCTGGCCAGCGCGCTGCGCGGCGGCTGGTCCCATGGGTTGGAAGACGTGCAGGAGGCGCCGCCGACCAATTGGCGGGCGCTGGGCCTGCTGCTGGCCGGGCTGGCGGCGAACCTCGTGCTGATCGGGCCCCTCGGCTTTTCCTTCGCGGCGACGGTGCAATTCGTGCTGGTGGCGGCCGCCTTCGGCTCGCGCCGGCCGCTGCGCGACCTGGTGCTGGCGCTGGTGCTGACCCTGCTGGTCTGGTTCGGCTTCGTCGAGGTGCTGGGGGTGAATATCGGCGCCGGGCTGCTGGAAGGCCTGGTGCTGCGGTTCTTCGGGCTTGAGGTGGACCCATGATGCGGCCTGCCTATCTGACCCGCGGCACGGCCGCCCGGCAGGCAGCATGCCCATGATGGAGAGCATCGCCGGGCTCCAGCTCGGCTTCTCCCATGCGCTGACCCTGACCAACCTGGGCTGGGCGCTGCTGGGCTGCTTCCTCGGCACCGCCGTCGGCGTGCTGCCGGGCATCGGTCCGGCGCTGACCATCGCGCTGCTGCTGCCGATCACCTTCAAGGTTGAGGCCACGGGGGCCTTCATCCTGTTCTGCGGCGTCTTCTATGGCGCGATGTATGGCGGCTCCACCACCTCCATCCTGTTGAACACGCCGGGTGAAAGCGGCTCGATCATCACCGCCCTCGAAGGCGCCAAGATGGCGCGCAACGGCCGGGCGGGACCGGCGCTGGCGACCGCCGCCATCGGCAGCTTCGTCGCCGGGACCATCGGCACCCTGGGGATCAGCTTCCTCGGCCCGGTCGTGGTGGATCTGGCGCTGAAGCTGGGACCCGCGGAGTATTTCTCGCTGATGCTGCTGTGCTTCGTCACCGTCTCGGCGGTGCTGGGCGGCTCGGCGCTGCGCGGGCTGACCAGCCTGTTCCTCGGGCTGCTGCTGGGCCTGGTCGGG
>JAQGIA010000553.1 GCA_028291445.1 Belnapia sp. | reverse complement strand
TGGCCGGGATGCCGAGCGTCAGCAGCGGGATGAAGCTGGTCTGCGCCGCGGCGTTGTTCGCCGCTTCCGGACCGGCCACACCCTCGATCGCGCCGGTGCCGAACAGGTGGCGGCCCTTCGAGACCTTACGCTCCATCATGTAGGAGCCGAAGGAGGCGAGCGCCGCGCCGCCGCCCGGCAGGATGCCGAGCACCGAGCCGACCACCGTGCCGCGCAGCACCGAGGGCGTCGCCCGCTTCCATTCTTCCTTGGTCAGCCAGAGGCTGTCGACCTTGGTCTTGAGGACGTTGCGCGCCTCCGGCCGCTCGAGGTTCAGGATGATCTCGGCGATGCCGAACATGCCCATCGCCAGCGCCACGAAGCCGATGCCGTCGGACAGCTCGGGGATGCCGAAGGTGAAGCGCTGCTGGCCGGTCTGCACGTCGGTGCCGACCAGGCCGAGGCCGACGCCGAGGATCACCATGCCGATCGACTTGATCACCGAGCCCTGCGCCAGCACGGCCGAGATGATCAGGCCAAGCAGCATGAGCGAGAAGTAGTCCGCCGGCCCGAAGGAGAGCGCGACCGAGGTGAGCAGCGGCCCCGACCCGGCGACAACGATGGTCGCCACCGTCCCCGCGAAGAACGAGGCGAGCGCGGCGGTGGCGAGCGCCGCGCCGGCCCGGCCGTTGCGGGCCATCTTGTAGCCTTCGAGCGTCGTCACCACCGAGCTGATCTCGCCCGGCAGGTTCAGCAGGATGGCGGTGGTCGAGCCGCCGTACTGCGCCCCGTAGTAGATGCCGGCCAGCATGATGATGGCCGTCGTCGCCGGCTGGCCGAAGGTGATCGGCAGCAGCAGCGAGATGGTGGCGACCGGCCCGATGCCCGGCAGCACGCCGATGGCGGTGCCGATCAGGGCGCCGACCAGCGCGAAGATGAGATTCTGGAGGCTGAAGGCGACGCCGAAGCCAAATGCCAGATTGCCTATGATGTCCATGGCCGTTGCGGTTCCCTGTCCCGGCGTCTGATCAGTATTGCAGCGGCCAGACGGCCACCCGGATATCGAGCTGGTCGATGAAGACCCACCAGCAGAGCGCGAGCAGGAACACGGTCAGCCCAAGCACGCCGAGCGGCCGCTGGCGATGCTCCGGCTCGGCGAAGGCGCAGAGGATGATGGTGGCGGCCAGCGCCAGCATCAGCCCGCCCTTCTCCAGCAGCAGGGAGAAGATGCACATGGCGGCGCAGATATAGCCGATCAGCCGCCAGCCGGCCGCGTAGCAGATCACCAGGAAGCCGGCGAGCATGCCGAGGCCGAGGGCGTTGTAGGTGCTCTCGAAGAAGCTGCCGAACACCGGCGCTATCCACCAGACCAGCGTGCCGACGGCGATCGAGACGGGCAGCATGGTGATATCGGCGCCGGTCCATTTCTCCATCGGATCCGGCCCGTTGAAGAAGGCCATGGCGAAGACGACGATTCCGATGGCAAGCTGCGCCCAGAACACCAGCATCGGCATATAGCCGGGGCCCATGCGGCGCGCGGTGCCGAGATTGTGGTCCTGGTTGAGCCACAACCCGACCACGGCGATCAGGATGAGCAACGCGCCAGAGGCGATGTCCTTGGCATTGATTTTCATACGGCGACCTTTCCCGGCTCCCAACGCGCCGGGGAGCCACCCCCGGCCTTTCGCAACGACAAAACCATGAAGCGCGCCCGGTCAAGCCGGGGCGCCCCCAACATTCAGACCCTTCCCGCGCCGCGGGTCGGGCTTCGTCCATTCACCAGGCCCGTCCCGTCCCGGCATTCCGCCGAGCCGGCCCGGACCAGGGCCTCATTCCGCCTGGGCGCCCGAGGCCTGCACCACCGGCGCCCAATTCACCACCTCGGCGGCGATGAAATCGGTGTAGGCGGCGGGCGACATCCTGCCGACCGTGGCACCCATCTCGGCGAAGCGGGCACCGATCGCGGGATCGGCGAGTACCGCGCCGATGTCGCGGCTCAGCCGTTCCACCACCGCGGGCGGCAGCCCGGCCGGGCCGGAAATGCCGAACCACGAATTGCTGACGGCGTCGACCCCCTGTTCGCGAAAAGTCGCGACTTCCGGGAAGGCCGGATGGCGCGATGCTGACGCTATCGCCAAGCCGCGCACCGAGCCGGCGCGAATGTGACCAGCCGCGGATGGCAGGCTGTCCGACATCATCGGCACCACATCGGCGATCACATCCGTCATCGCCGGGCCGGCGCCGCGATAGGGCACGTGGTTCACATGCGCACCGGTCATCTGGCCGAATTGCACGATGAGGAGATGGTTGGTCGATCCCGCGCCGGAGGAGGCGATGTCGATGCCGCGCGGCGTCTCCCGCGCGAAGCGCACCACGGCGGCAAGGTCGCGCGGGGCGAAGCGCGGGTTGGCGACGAAGACGATCGGGTTCTCGATCACCAGCGCGATATGCGTGAAATCGCGCACCGCATCGTAGCGGATGTTGCGATAGAGCGAAGGCGCCACGCCATGACTGGCGATGTTCGACATCAGCAGCGTCAGCCCGTCAGGCGCCGCCTGGGCGACCTGGGCGCTGCCGAGCGTGGCGCCGGCGCCGGGCCGGTTCTCGATGATGACGGGCTGGCCGAGCCGGGCGGTGAGCCCCTGGGTCAGCACCCGCGCCACCAGATCCGTGGTGCCGCCTGGGGCGAAGGGAACCACCAGCCGGATGGGCTGGGTCGGCCAAGTGGCGGCGGGCTGCGCGCGCGCGACCGCTGGCAGCGCCGTCAGTACGGCGCCGCCGGCGAGCCAGGCTCTGCGCGGCAGCATCTTCAACATTGGTCTCCCCCCCTTGCGGGTTCGCCCTCTCGGCTGCGACTGCGTATCGCATGCTCGCCTGATGCGGGGCAAGCCACGCGCCACAAGCGCCGTTACAATGCAACGGCATGTTGCAGCTGCACGGCAAGGATCGTGACGATCACGTCGAGCCACGCTGCACTGCAGCAAAGCCGCGACCCTGCTTGCCAGTGCACGGGTTTTGCCGCGATCCTCGCCGCCTCGTTCGCCGCCTCATCTTTCCGCACAAGGTCCCCCATGCCGCCAACCGCTGCCGAGCCTCCCGCCGCCGAGCCCAGCTTCGACCGTCGCCATAACGACCCGGAAAGCCGGATCCGCACCGCGACCGAGGCGATCGAGCCGCGGCTGGTCGCAATCCGCCGCGACATCCACGCGCATCCCGAACTCGGCTTCGAGGAAGTGCGCACCGCCGGCATCGTCGCCGCCGAACTCGCCCGCATGGGGATCAGCCACCGCACCGGCATCGGCCGCACCGGCGTCGTCGGCATCATCGAGGGTGGCCGGCCGGGACCGACGCTGGCGATCCGTGCCGATATGGACGCCCTGCCGATCCTTGAGGCGACCGGCCTCGACTTCGCCAGCACCGTCGACGGCAAGATGCACGCCTGCGGCCACGACATCCACACGACGACTTTGCTCGGCGTGGCGGAAGTGCTGGCCGGGCTGGCGCCGCAACTCGCCGGCCGCGTGGTGCTGGTGTTCCAGCCGGCCGAGGAGGCGCTGGGCGGTGCCGCCGCCATGGTCGCCGATGGCGTGCTCGATGGCGTCGACATGGCGCTCGGCTTCCACAACCAGCCGGATATGCCGGTCGGCCGCTTCGGCTATTGCCGCGGCAGCACCCTGGCCGCCGCCGACCGCTTCGACCTCGTCATCCGCGGCAAGTCCGGCCATGCCGCGCATCCCGAGGATGCGATCGACCCGATCGTCGCTGCCGGCGCCTTCATCGGCCAGGCGCAGACCGTGGTGAGCCGCGAGATCGATCCGCTGATGCCGGCCGTCGTCACCATCGGCATGATCCATGGCGGCAGCGCGCCGAACATCATCCCGGAGACCGTCGAGCTGCGCGGCACCGTCCGCACCTTGCACCACAGCGCGCGCGACATCGCGGAGGCGGCGCTGAAGCGCCTGGTCGCCGGGCTGGAGGCGATGCACCGGGTGCAGTGCACGCTGGACTACCGGCGCGGCGTGCCGCCGCTGGTCAATGCCGACAGCGTGCTCGACCCCGCCATCGCCGCGGTGCGCGCACAGTTCGGCGACGTGGTGGCCGCCGGCCGCCCCAGCATGGGCGCCGAGGATTTCGCCGAGTTCGCCGAGCGGGTGCCGGCTTTCCAGTTGCGCATCGGCAGCGGCGCGCCGGGCCGGCGTGATTTCCTGCACAACGACCATTACCAGCCGGACGAGCGCTGCATCGGCCTCGGCGTGCAGGCGCTCAGCCGGATCGCGCTGGACATGCTGGCGTGATGGCTGCTCCGGCCTCGGCCGATGATCGCAGCGACGCTGGCCGGGAAGGCCTGCATCGGCCGGCCAGGACCCACCGGATCGCCGAACTCACCGCGCCGGAAGTCGCCGCGCGGCTCACCGCCGGGGCCTGCGCCATCCTGCCGATGGGCAGCCTCGAGACGCATGGCCCGCAGGCACCGATGGGCGACTTCCTGCTGGCCGAGGCCATCGCCGACCGCATCGCGGCGGCCGCCGCGGCGGCAGGCGCCGATGCGCTGGTGCTGCCGGCGATCCCCTTCGGCGGCGAAGATTACTTCGGCTTCACCTCCGGCGGCGTGGTGCTGACGCCTGGCCTGCTACAGGCGGTGATCGAGGAAGTCTGCGGCAACCTGCTGCGCACGGGTGCGCGGCGCCTGCTCATCGTCAATGGTCACGCCGGCTCCATCGGCCCGGTTGATGCCGCCGCCCGGATGCTGTGCCGCCGCCACGACGTGGTGATCCCGGCGCTGCACCTCTGGCGCGCCGCCGGTGCGCTGCACGCCGAATTCGGCGGCCCGGCCGCAAGCCTCGGCCATGGCGGCGACCCGGTCTGGTCGGTCGCGCTGCACCTGCGGCCCGATCTCTGCCGGCCGGAGCTCGCCCGGGCCAGGGAAGCCGGCAGCCCGGTGCTCGGCCTGCCCGCCGCCGGCCTCGGCGCCATCCGCCTCGCCGGGGTCGAATTCGCGGTGCCGATGGAGGTCGAGGCGGTGGCGCCCGGCGGCGTCGCCTGCGCCGACAGCCGGCCTGGCACCGCCGCGCATGGTGCCCGCATCACCGCCCGCCTCGTCGAGGCCGGCGCCGCCATGATCTCCCAGATGAAGGCCGCAACCCCATGAAGATCTGCGTCTACGGCGCCGGCGCGATCGGCGGCCATATCGCCGCCCGCCTGGCCAAGGGCGGCGCCGAGGTCTCCCTCGTCGCCCGCGGCCCGCATCTCGCGGCCATCCTGGCCAACGGCCTGACCGTGCATGCCCCGGACGGGACGATGCATTCCCGGCCGCGCGCCAGCGCCGACCCGGCCGAGCTCGGTCCGCAGGACGCGGTCATCGTCACCACCAAGGCCCCGGCGCTGCCGGCGGTCGCCGCCGGCATCGGCCCGCTGCTCGGCGCCGACACGCCGGTCGCCTTCGTGATGAACGGCATCCCCTGGTGGTACCATGACGGCACCGCGCGGGACGGCGAGACGCTGCCGGCGCTCGACCCCGGCGATGCGCTGCGCCGGGCCATCGGCATCCGCCGCACCATCGGCGGCGTGGTCTATTCCGCCGCGACCGTCACCGAACCGGGCGTGGTGATGATCGAGACCGGCGACGCAAGGGTCATCCTCGGCGAGGTCGACGGCCGCATCACCCCGCGCATCCAGGCGATCGCCGATGCCATCGCCGCGGGCGGCATCCCGGCGCCGGTGGTGCCGGATATCCGCCAGGCGGTCTGGCAGAAGCTGCTCGGCAATATCGTCACCGGCCCGCTCTGCATCCTCGGGCGGTCCTGCATGCAGGATACCTACACCAGCGCCGAGGTGCGGGAGGCCGCCATCCGCATGGCCGGCGAGGTCATCGCCCTGGCCGCGGCGGAGGGCATCACCATTCCCGGCGATGCCCCGGCCGCCCGCGTCGCCCGCTCGGCGAAGCTGCGGCACAAGCCCTCCATCCTGCAGGACCTGGAAGCCGGCCGGGCGATGGAGGTCGAGGCGATGTTCCAGGCCCCGCTGCGCCTGGCCCGCGCCGCCGGCGTGCCGGTCCCGACCCTGTCCCTGATGGTGGCGCTGGCGACCCGCAGCGCCATCGCCGCCGGCCTCTACACGCCCCCCGATGCCCTGGCCCCCCCCGATGTCCTGGCCGGAGACGCCGCATGAGGATCTGCATCTACGGCCCCGGCGCCATCGGCGGCTATCTGGCCGGCCGCCTGGCCAAGGGCGGCGCCGAGGTTTCCGTCGTGGCACGCGGCGCCCAGCTCGCCGCCATCCGCGAGCGCGGCCTGCTGGTGCGGACCGCCGAGGGCAACATCCATTGCCGGCCCCACGCCAGCGCCGATCCGGCTGAACTCGGCCCGCAGGATGCCGTGGTGGTCTGCACCAAGGTCCCGGCGCTGGCCGGCGTCGCCCGCGCCATCGCCCCGCTGCTCGGGCCGGAGACGCCGGTCGCCTTCGTCACCAACGGCATCCCCTGGTGGTA